>NZ_JBEOVO010000023.1:0-114750 GCF_040295605.1 Streptomyces sp. NPDC002773 | reverse complement strand
TTCTTCGCCCTCACCGCCACCACCACCGTCCCCACCCAGCAGGGTCCGTCCAAGGAGACCGTCCGATGAGCTCGATCACCCTCGCCGTACGCGACACGTCGACCATGCTGCGGCGCAACCTCCTCCACGCCCGCCGCTACCCGTCCCTCACCCTCAACCTGCTGCTCACCCCGATCATGCTGCTGCTGCTCTTCGTCTACGTCTTCGGAGACGTCATGAGCGCGGGCATGGGCGGCGCCGACCGCTCCGCCTACATCGCCTACCTCGTCCCCGGCCTGCTCCTGATGACCATCGGCTCCACCACCATCGGCACCGCCGTCTCCGTCTCCAACGACATGACCGAGGGCATCATCGCCCGCTTCCGCACCATGGCGATCCACCGCGGATCCGTCATCACCGGCCACGTCATCGGCAGCGTGCTCCAGTCCGTGATCAGCGTGGTCCTCGTCGGCGCCGTCGGTGCCGCCATCGGCTTCCGCTCCACCGACGCCACCGCCCTCGAATGGCTCGCCGCCCTCGGGCTCCTCACCCTCTTCGCCCTCGCCCTGACCTGGATAGCCGTCGGCATGGGCATGGTCAGCCCCAACGCCGAGGCCGCCAGCAACAACGCGGTGCCGCTGATCTTCCTGCCGCTGATCTCCAGCGCCTTCGTCCCCATCGACGCGATGCCGGGCTGGTTCCAGCCCATCGCCGAGTACCAGCCCTTCACCCCCGCCATCGAGACCCTCCGCGGCCTCCTCCTCGGCACCGAGATCGGCCACAACGGCTGGCTCGCCCTCGGCTGGTGCCTCGCCCTCACCGCCCTCGGCTACTTCTGGTCCAAGGCCGTCTACAACCGCGACCCCAAGTAGCCGGAACCCCCGCCCCACGCATGAGGGCGGCGTCCCCCGACAGATGTCGGGGCACGCCGCCCTCTCCGCGTTCCCTGGGACGCGGCCAGAAGCAGCTCGCCGGCCGGTCAGTCTCCCCGAGTCGGTTTCCCGAGTCAGTTCCCGGAGATCGAGGCCAGGTACGCGCCCGTCTTCTCGGGGTCGTAGAAGAAGTTCTCGAAGTCGGCCGGGTCGTTGAAGCCGTTCGCGAAGCGGTCGGCGGCCGGCTGGAGCTGGCCGGCCGCGCCGAGCAGGTTCAGGACGTGCTCCGGCGGCGGGGCCAGCATCGCGTTCGTCCACTTGGTGACGTGCTGGGCCGTCTGCCAGTAGCGGTCGAAGGTGCCCCGCATCCACTCCTCGTCGAAGGGCTGCTCACCGCGCTCGACGATGGCGGCGAGGTACGCGGCGGCGCACTTGGACGCCGAGTTGGAGCCCTGGCCGGTGATCGGGTCGTTGGCGACGACGACGTCGGCGACACCGAGGACCAGACCGCCGCCGGGGAGCCGGCCGATCGGGTTGCGGACCGTCGGGGCGTACCGGCCGGCGAGGGTGCCGCCCGCGTCGGTCAGCTCGACCTTGGTGGCCCGCGCGTACTCCCAGGGCGTGAACTTCTCCATCAGCTCCAGCGTCAGGGAGAGGTGCTCCGCCGGGTCCTTGACGCCCTGGAAGGCGTCGAGCGGGCCGCCGGGGACGCCCTCCCAGAAGAGGATGTCGGCGCGGCCGCCGGTCGTCAGGGTCGGCATGACGAAGAGTTCGCCGACGCCCGGGACGACGTTGCAGCGGACCGCGTCGAAGTCCGGGTGCTCGGGGCGGGGGCCGAGACCGTGGACGTACGCGACGGCCAGCGCGCGCTGCGGTTCGCTGTACGGCGAGCGGGACGCGTCCCGGCCGAACATCGAGACCAGCTCGCCCTTGCCCGCCGCGACCAGCACCAGGTCGTAGCTGCGGGAGAAGTAGTCGAGGTCGCCGACGGCGGCGCCGTGTATCACCAGCTGGCCGCCGCGCTGGGCGAAGGTCTCCATCCAGCCGGCCATCTTGACCCGCTGGTCGACGGACTGGGCGTACCCGTCGAGCCGGCCGACCCAGTCGATCACCCGGCTGGAGTCGGGGCCCGCGACGGAGACGCCCACGCCCTCGATACGGGGGGCCTGGGACTCCCAGAAGTCGAGGCCGAGGTCCCGCTCGTGCTGGAGCGCGGTGTCGAACATGCACTGGGTGGACATGACCCGGCCGGACCGGATCTCGTCCGCGGTCCGGTTCGACATGAGGGTGACCTCGTACCCCCCGGACTGGAGTCCGAGGGCGAGCTGCAGACCGGACTGGCCGGCGCCGACTATGAGTATCTTCCGCATGGGTGGTGCTCCTGGCGTGACGGGTCGTGACGGGGAGAGCTATTCGGGGGTGGCTTCGAGCGCGTGCGCGACCGTCGCGAGCAGGCTCTCGACGACGCTGTACCGCTTCCGCGCGTCCATGATCACCACGGGTACGTGCGGGGGCACGGTCAGGGCCTCCCTGACGTCCTCCGCCTCGAACAGCTCGGTGCCCTCGAAGTGGTTGACGGCCACGATGTACGGGAGTCCGCAGCTCTCGAAGTAGTCGAGGGCCGGGAAGCAGTCCGTGAGCCGGCGGGTGTCGGCGAGCACGATCGCGCCGATCGCCCCGCGCACCAGGTCGTCCCACATGAACCAGAAGCGCTGCTGTCCCGGCGTACCGAAGACGTACAGCACCAGGTCGTTGTCGAGCGTGATCCGGCCGAAGTCCATCGCCACCGTGGTGGTGAGCTTGTCCGGGGTGGCGGTGAGGTCGTCGGTGTCCTCGCTCGCCCGGGTCATCAGCGCCTCGGTCTGGAGCGGGGTGATCTCCGAGACCGCGCGGACGAAGGTGGTCTTGCCGACGCCGAAGCCGCCCGCGACGACTATCTTCGTCGCGATCGGGGCGCGGGTGTGGTCGAGCTGCCAGTCCTGCGCGCCGTCCTCGGCCGTGGGGCCGTCGGTATCCCGTTGGAAGAGGTCGACCTGGGGCTGCGCGGGGATGGCGGCCGCCGCCGTCGGCGTATCGGAGACGGCGGAGGCGTCAGAGACGACGGAGTCCACTCAGCACCCTTTCGAGGAGCGCGCGGTCGGGCTGCCCGGTGCCGTGACCGGTCCCGTACACACGGATCTTTCCCTGGTCGGCCAGGTCGCTGAGCAGCACCCTGACGACTCCCAGCGGCATCTTCAGAAGCGCCGAGATCTCCGCGACGGTCCGCATGCGGCGGCAGAGCTCGACGATGGCCCGCATCTCCGGCATCAGACCGCGGGCGCCGGGCCCGCCGTCCGTCAGGACCTTGCGCACGGCGGGCGCTTCGAGCGCCGCCACGAAGGTCTCGACGAGCAGGACGTGGCCGAAGCGGGTACGACCGCCGGTCAGCGAGTACGGGCGTACGCGCGCGGGGCGCCGCCCGTCTCCGCGTACCGGCAGGCGATGGGCGTGGAACGCCGGGGATGCTGACGTCACTGGGTGCTCTCCATCGATTTGCGCAGCTCACTGCGGACTTCGGGGGTGAGTACGTGACCGGCGCGGCCCACGAAGAGCGCCATGTGGTACGCGACGACGCTCATGTCGCAGTCGGGCGTGGCGTGCACGCCGAGCAGCGAGCCGTCGCTGATCGACATGACGAAGACGCTGCCCTCCTCCATCGCCACCATGGTCTGCTTGACCCCGCCGCCGTCCATCAGCCGGGCCGCGCCGATGGTCAGGCTGCCGATGCCGGAGACGATGGTGGCCAGGTCGGCGCTGGAGCCGCGCGGTCCGTCGGGACGGCCGGCGTCGGCGGCGGCCGTCGTGCTCTGCTGGATGGCCGGGTCGGACGAGAGCAGCAGCAGGCCGTCGGAGGACACGACGGCCACCGAGCGGACCCCGGGTACCTCCTCCACCAGGTTCCCCAGCAGCCATTGCAGGTTGCGGGCTTCCGTGCTCAGTCCGAACGTTCCCGTCGCAGTCAACTGCGTGCCTCCTCGACTGTGTCCCCCGTCATCTCCTCTGTACGTGCAGGCTTTACGTCTTCTATCCGCGCCGGGTCCAGTTCCGCCTCGACGTCACGGCGTCCTGCCTCGGCGCCCTTGTGGAAGCCGCCGAGCCGGCGGCGCAGGGCCTCCGCGTCCACGCCGCCCTGGCGGGGCGCGGTGGCGGGGCCGGCCGGGCGGACCACCTGGGGGGTGCGCTTGGGCAGGCCCTTGTCCGTGACCCGCTCCCACGGGGCGGAGCGGGGGCCGGGAACCGGCTGGTCGGTGACCGGCTGGTCGGTGACCGGCTCCGGGTCGGGCTCGGCCGGGACCTGGGGCTCGGCGTGTACGGGCTCCGCGTGTACGGGCTCGGCGTACGCGTCGGGGTCGGCGGCGCGCTCGTGGGTGTCCGGCTCCGGCGGCGGGTCGGGCAGCCGGACCTGGAGCGTGGTCTCGGAGACGGACTCCCCGAGGCGGACGGGCTCTTCGGGTACGGTCCCGGGCTCGTCGTACGCGGGCTCTTCGGGGGCGGTCCCGGCCTCGTACGGAGCTTCCGGTGCCGGCTCCGGCTCCCGCTGCTCCTTCGCCGCGTTCACCTCCGCCGCCAGGAACGCCCGCTCCGCCGCCTCCACGAGCGGGTCCACCAGCGGTTCGCGGTTCCGGGACGGCAGGGCGTTGGAGTTGGCCTCCGCGGCCGAGCCGGGCAGCTGGAGCGCGGGCGCCGCGCCAGCCACCCGTACGGGCTCCGTCACGGTGGTCGGCGGGGCGGTGGGCAGCAGGGGCTCCGGCAGGACCACGACCGCCGCCGTGCCGCCCGGCCTCTGCTCCCGCAGCTCGACGCGGACGCCGTGGCGGGCGGCGAGCAGGGCGATGACCCGCATGCCGAGGCCCTCGCCCTCGAAGGCGGCCGGGTCGGCGTCGGCCAGGCGCGCGTTCAGCTCGGCGAGGCGGGACGCCGTCATGCCGATGCCCGCGTCCTGCACGGAGAGCATCACCTCGCCGGACTCCAGGAGCCAGCCGGAGAGCTGGACCTCGGCGTCGGGCGGCGAGAAGGAGGTCGCGTTCTCCAGGAGTTCCGCGATCAGGTGGCTCAGGTCGTCCGCGGCGAAGCCGGCGATCTGGGCGTGCGGCGGCAGGGACTGGATGGTGACCCGCTCGTACCGCTCGATCTCGCTGACGGCGGCGCGCAGCACGTCGACGAGCGGGACGGGCCCGGCGTGGCCGTGGACGTGCTCGTGTCCGGCGAGGACGAGGAGGTTCTCGCTGTGGCGGCGCATGACGGTCGCCATGTGGTCGAGCTTGAAGAGGGTCGCGAGTCGGTCCGGGTCCTGCTCGCGCTCCTCCAGCTTCTCGATGACGCCGAGCTGCCGCTCGACGAGCCCGAGGCTGCGCAGCGAGAGGTTGACGAAGGTGTGGTGGACGGTACTCCTGAGCCGTTCGAGGTCGGCGGTGAGGAGCGCGACCCGGCCCTGGAGTTCGGCGCGCTGGGTGGCGAGTTCGGCGCCGAGGGCTTCCTTGGCGGCGGCGAGGTCGGCCTGTCCCTCGGTGAGCCGCTCGGTGTGCGCGGCGAGGCCGGAGAGCTTGCCGTGCAGGGTGTTGAGGGAGCGGACGACCTGGGCGAACTCGTCGTTGCGGCCGGTGAAGCGGACCGGCTCCTCGGCGTGCGGCGCGGGGGCGCCGGCGAGCCGGGCGGCGCCGAGACGGAGTACGGCGAGCGGCCGGGTGAGGGTGCGGGCGACGTAGGTGGAGATGCCGATCGCGAGGAGCAGGCAGCCGCCGAGGAAGGCGATGCGCAGTTCGAGGGCGGTGACGTCGTCGTCGCGGAGCGCGCCGAGCTGTTCGACCCGCTCGGCGGCGAGGGCGGACTCGACGCCCCGCATCTGCTCGATGCGGGCGGAGAGGGCGGCTTCCAAGCCGGCCCGGTCGGTCGCGCGCTCGGTCTCCGTCAGCCGGGGCTGGTCGGTGAGGGAGGCGAGGGAACGCTCCGCGCTCTTGACGTCCGGTCCCGCGACGGTGGCGGCGAGGGAGTCGCGGGCGGCGGAGCCCGCGGCCTGGTCGAAGTCGCCGAGGGCGGCGAGTTCGCGGACCCGGGCCTGCTGGGCGGCGGCGGTGAGGATGTCGCGGGCGCGGTCGGCCTCGGCGGTGCCCTCGGGCACCTCGGGGACGTAGGTGTCGGTCTCGGGGTCGTAGACGACGTCCCCGGTGGGCTCGGGCCGCGGTACGGAGAGCGCGGCGAGCAGCAGGCCGCGGGTGGCGGAGGCCTGTTCGACGGCGCGGCCGAGGGCGGCGGGGGCGCGGGTGGTCTCGGTGAGCGCGGTGTCGGCGGCGCGGGGCGGGGTCTGGTCGGCCAGTTCGTCGGCGAGGGCCTGGAGCTTGGTGATGACCTCCGAGTACGCCCGGTGGGCCTCCAGGGCCGTGCCCTTGCCGGTGAGGGCGGCGCGGCGGACGGAGGGGACGCCCGCGAGGTCGCGGCGGAGCTCGGCGGACGCGGCGGGGCGGATCTCGTCGATCTGCCGGTCGACGCGGGTGGAGCGGGTGCTGGTGACCTGGCGCTTGTCCTTGGCGTCGCCGCTCTGGGCGTCGCGGCCCGCGGCGATGAACGCGACGACCTCGTCGCGCTCGTCGGCGAGCGAGTGGGCCAGGGTGACGGCCTGCCGGTCGAGTTCGGCGAGGGTGACCAGGCTCTGGGAGTCGGTGAGCGTGGTGGAGGCGGCGAGGACCGCGGGGGCTCCGGCGGCGAGGACCGTGATGCCGACGAGGGCGACACCGGCGACCAGGCGGTTGCGGACGCGCTTGGGGCGGCCGGCGGGGGCGCTGCCCGTGGGGGTGCCGGTGGGGGCGCCGGTCGTCGCTCCGGGCGCGGTGGTGCCCCCGGCGGGCGCCGTCGCGGCACCGTCGTCCGGGGTCGGAGTCACACCGGGGGTCTGGCTCCGCGCGCCGTTCTTGCTCCGAGGCCGCTTCATCTGCACCGGTGCTCGCATTCTTGACTCGTCCGCCCACAAAGCAGAGGTGACGGCCGGTCACATGGAGCGCCCCCACCCCTGGTACGGCTTCCGACCATTCCAGCGCTTCTGGGAAGGGGGCGCGCATCGGCCGCTCCGCCACCCGAACGAGTGAACAACACTCCTGAGTTGGCGAACAACTTCTCCGGGCGGGGTCCGAGGCCCCCGACGGGCCCCCGGTTGGATCTTCCGCGCGGGCTTTGGCAGGATGCCCGCCCGCAGCTCCTCGGAGGGGGCCGTTCCGCCTCTCGGGCCGCGTCCGCCAGGTTGGTACAGGCCTTTTCCGGTCATTTGCAGGTCCGGTGAAGGAGTACGCCGGGCAGTTCGCCGGGCCGGGCACACTGGTCGCCATGCGCAGCGATGTCGCCTCCCTCCCCGGCACCCCCGAACGCCCCAACGAGGACTGGGTGGCCGCCGTCCTGCCCGCCTCGGGCAGCGGCGGAACCGTGGTCCTCCTCGACGGCGTCACACCCCCCGTCGGTGATGTCGGTTGTGTGCACACCGTGCCGTGGTTCACCGCGCGGCTGGGCGGGGCTTTGACCGAACTGTCCGCTTCCCGCCCGGACATGCCCTTGTCCGGGATCCTGTCGCGGGCAATCCGGCGCACCGCGGACGCCCACCGCGACACCTGTGACCTTTCTCACGTACGTACGCCCCAGGCGACGGTGGTCCTCGCCCGCTGGGGCGAGACCTCGGTCGAACACCTCGTCCTCTCCGACTCCGCCCTTCTCCTGGAATCACCGGACGGGACGGTACGGGCGGTGCTCGACGACCGGCTCGACCGGGTGCCGGACGAGATCCTGCGGTCCCGGGCGGCCACGGACCGGCTCCGGAACCAGGAGGGCGGCTTCTTCACCGCGGCGGCCGATCCGGCGGTCGCGGAGCGGGCGGCGACCGGGACGACCCCGCGCGCGGAGGTACGGTCCCTGGCCGCGCTCACGGACGGGGCGAGCCGCTGGGTGGACCTGTTCGCCGAGGGCACCTGGGCGGACTGCTTCGGCGTCCTGCGCGAGGAGGGCCCGCTCGGCCTGCTGCACCGGGTGCGGGCCCTGGAGACGGCGGCGGGGCGGACGGGCGGGGTGCCTCGCGGGAAACTCCACGACGACGCGACCGCTGCCTACGTGGAACTGCCCAACCTCTGAGCGTCAGCCCTCGAACCGGACGTTGAAGTGGTTCAGGAGGCGGGCGAGTTCGGCGACCTCCGCGCGGTCCCAGTCGGCGAGCTTGCGGACGTACCGCTCGCGCCGGGCGTCCCGTACGTGCCGGAAGCGGTTCCGGCCCTCCTCGGTGAGCCGGACCAGGGAGGCGCGGCCGTCGGCGGGGTCGGGGTCGCGGGCGACGAGCCCGAGGTCCTCGAGGGCCCGGAGCTGCCGGCTCATCGTCGCCTTGCCGACCCCGAAGTACCCGGCGAGCTCGGTGGCCCGCTGCGGCCCGGCGTCGTCGAGCCGTACGAACAGCCCGTAGGCGGCGGGCTCCAGCTCGGGGTGGACCTCGCGGGCCATCTCACCGGACTGGGCGCGGGCCCGGCGCAGGAAGACGGCCAGCTCGCGCTCGAGCGCGAGGAAGACCCGGTCGACGGCAGGCACCGTACCGCCGGGCGGCGGCGGGACCCGGCCTTCACTTCCCGTACCGCTTCCGTGCACGTCAGCACCTCCCACGCGTTCTCCGGCGACCCTCCGGCAGCTTTCCGGCCGCTGAAAGTTTCTTCCGGCCGAGGCCATCGCCGCAGCTCCTTCAGAGTTTCGCAGGCGTAGACCAACGGCGGTGCCCGGGCCCCCTTCCGCGTGCCGGGTCTACGTGCGTAGCGTCGTCCCCGGCAGCCATCCCTGACATGTTCACACCAGGGGCCGCCGACCTCGCTCCCCCCACCGATCCTTTCGGAGGCACGGAATGCGTGCGCACAGACCCGGAACGACCCTCGCCGGCGCCGCCCTCGCGGCGCTGGCCCTCCTTCTCCCCCTCGCCGGGCCCGCCGGCGCCGCCCAGGACCCGGGCGCCCACCAGGTGCCCGCGCGGGGCTCCGCCAGCATGGGCATGGGCGTGCTCAAGCACGACGGGCGCGACGGCGCGCCCGGCGGCATATCGATCCAGGCCACCCAGACGGAGGGCGTGGACGTCTCCAGCCACCAGGGAAACGTCGCCTGGTCCACGCTGTGGAACAGCGGCGTCAAGTGGGCCTACGTCAAGGCGACGGAGGGCACCTACTACAAGAACACCTACTTCAACCAGCAGTACACCGGTTCGTACAACGTCGGCATGATCCGCGGCACGTACCACTTCGCCACCCCGGACACGACGACCGGCGCGGCCCAGGCCGACTACTTCGTCAACAACGGCGGCGGCTGGTCGAAGGACGGCAGGACGCTGCCGGGCGTGCTCGACATCGAGTGGAACCCGTACGGGGCGACCTGCTACGGCAAGACCCAGGCCGGGATGGTGGCCTGGATCCGTGACTTCGTGAACCGCTACAAGTACCGGACCGGCCGGGACGCCGTGATCTACACGGCCACGAGCTGGTGGACCCAGTGCACCGGCAACTACGCGGGCTTCGGGTCGACCAACCCGCTGTGGGTCGCGCGGTACGCCTCCACGGTGGGCGAACTCCCCGCCGGTTGGCAGTACTACACGATGTGGCAGTACACCTCGTCCGGCCCGACGGTCGGCGACCACAACCACTTCAACGGTGATCTGTCGCGCGTGCAGGCGCTCGCGAACGGCTGACATCACCGTCCAAGCACGGCGGTCCCCGGGTGTGCGGTGCGGCACCCCGGGGGCCGCCGCCGCTTTTTCCGTACACCCCCTTGCCCATTGGTATGGACCAATGCGAGGCTCTACGGCGGATCGCACGGGATTCAACTTCCGTACGTCCAGCGCGCGTTGCTCGTCCCGTCCTCCCCACGCACGAGAGAGAGCCCCCGCATGCCGTCCTCCCGCCGCACCGCCGCCGGCGTCGCCGCCCTGTCCGCCGCAGCCGCACTCGTCAGCCTCACCCCCACCACCGCGAGCGCCCACGGAGCCGTCTTCAACCCCGTCAGCAGGGTGGCCGCCTGCTACGCCGAAGGCCCCGAGACGCCCAGGTCGCAGGTGTGCAAGGACCTCGTCGCCGACTCCGGCACCCAGCCGCTCTACGACTGGAACGAGGTCAACATCGCGAACGCCGCCGGGCAGCACCAGGCCCTCATCCCCGACGGCAAGCTCTGCTCGGCGAACCGCGAGAAGTACCGGGCCCTGGACTGGGCGCGCACCGACTGGCCGGCGACGGCGGTCGCCGCGGGCTCCTTCGACTTCAAGGTCCGGGTCACGGCCGCCCACTCCGGCACCATGACCGTCTACGTCACCAAGCCGGGCTTCGACCCCACGCAGCCCCTGAAGTGGTCGGACCTGGACCAGACCCCCGTCGCCGTGTACAACACCACCCGCACCGCCACCGACGGCTACTACACCTTCACCGGCAACCTGCCCGCCCGTACCGGCCGCCACATCGTCTACAAGGTGTGGCAGCGCCACGACAGCCCCGAGGCCTTCTACAGCTGCTCGGACGTCACCTTCGGCGGCCCGGCGGCACAGCCCGAGGCGCAGACCCAGGCACAGCCCAAGGCCCAGGCCGAGGCGCAGACCCACGCACAGACCCAGCCTCAGGCCGAGGCCCCGACCGAGGCGAAGATCGCGGCGGGTGCGGCGCTGTCCACCGTGAGCCACGCGGGCCACGGCGGCGACGAGCAGGCGCCGGCCCTCTCCACCGACGCCGCCGCGGCCCCGTCCTCACCGCTCCCCCTGGCCCTCGCGGGCGCGGGCGGTCTCGCCGTCTTCGCGGCGGGCAGCCTGCTGCTCGGCCGCCGCCGTAACCCGTCCGCCTCCTAGGAGCCGGACGCCTTGACCGGGAAGAGGGCGGTGAGCCGGGGTATCGCCTCCCCCTCCGGGCGGGACCCGCGGGGCTCGTCGTCCTCTTCCCACTCCGCCGAGAGCTCGTCCGCGAGCTCTTCGGCCGCCTCCTCCACCGCGTCGAGGAACTCCTCGCCGTCGTCGTCCTCCTGGCCGGTCAGCTCGTCGAACGCGTCCTGGGCGACGTAGTCGAGCTCCTCCCACTCCGGCCACTCGTCGTCGCCCCACTCGTTCCGGTGGCGCCCCGCGAGGGCCCGTATCCCGGGCAGGTCGGCCAGCGCGTCCGGATCGGCGACGACCGACTCGTACACCTTGCGTCCCTGACCCACCAGCCACAGCGTGAAGTAGTGGAAGCCGTCGTCGGTGCAGGCGCCGCCCTCGACCCGGTTCGCCGCCCGCCACACCGCGCGCGTGTCGGCGGTCCCGCACGCGTCCTCGAGCCGCACCTGGAAGACCACGCTCTCGGTCGCCGGTCGCCGGAGCAGCTCCGCCCGCAGCCACTCCAGCCGCTCGTCCCGGTCACCGGGTCGGCGGCTCAACTCGTCGATGAGAGCCCAGAAGGCGTCGTCGTTCATGCATACGAGCATGCCAGCCCCGACTGACATCCGGGTGGCCAATTACTTCCGGGTACGCGTCTCCCCCGGCACGCCGGAGCGGGGCGTCCGCGAAGGACGTCCCGCTCCGGCGCCGGGGAGCCGTCCGGTCAGGCCGCGACCCCCACCGGCACCGCCGCCGGTGTCAGGGCGATCTCCAGGACCTGGCGGACGTCCGTCACCGGGTGGACCTCCAGCTTCTCCAGGATCTCGGCCGGGACGTCGTCCAGGTCGGCCTCGTTCCGCTTGGGGATCACGACCGTCGTGATGCCCGCCCGGTGCGCGGCGAGCAGCTTCTGCTTCACCCCGCCGATCGGCAGGACCCGGCCGGTGAGGGAGACCTCGCCGGTCATGGCCACGTCCGTGCGGACCTGTCGGCCGCTCAGGAGCGAGGCGAGTGCGGTCGTCATGGTGACGCCCGCGCTCGGCCCGTCCTTGGGGACCGCGCCCGCCGGGAAGTGGATGTGCACGCCCCGGTCCTTCAGGCCGGTGACGGGCAGCTCCAGTTCGGCGCCGTGCGAGCGGAGGAAGGAGAGCGCGATCTGCGCCGACTCCTTCATCACGTCGCCCAGCTGGCCGGTGAGGGTGAGGCCCGCGGCGCCGGTCTCCGGGTCGGCGAGGGACGCCTCGACGAAGAGGACGTCACCGCCCGCGCCGGTCACGGCGAGCCCGGTGGCGACGCCCGGCACGGCGGTGCGGCGCTCGGCCGGGTCCTGGGCCGACTCGGGCACGTGGTGCGGTCGTCCGATGAGGTCCCGCAGGTCGTCCGGGGTGACCGTGAACGGCAGCTTCCGGTCGCCCAGTTCCGCCTGGGCCGCGACCTTGCGGAGCAGCCGGGAGACGGCCCGCTCCAGGGTGCGGACGCCCGCCTCGCGGGTGTACTCGCCGGCCAGCTTGCGCAGGCTCGCGTCCTCCAGGACGACCTCGCCGGGTTCGAGGCCGGCCCGCTCCAGCTGCCTGGGCAGCAGGTGGTCGCGGGCGATGACGACCTTCTCGTCCTCCGTGTAGCCGTCGAGCCTGACCAGTTCCATGCGGTCGAGGAGGGCTTCCGGGATGGCTTCGAGGACGTTGGCCGTGGCGAGGAACACGACGTCGGAGAGGTCGAGCTCGACCTCCAGGTAGTGGTCGCGGAAGGTGTGGTTCTGCGCCGGGTCGAGGACTTCGAGGAGCGCCGCCGCGGGGTCGCCGCGGAAGTCGGAGCCGACCTTGTCGATCTCGTCGAGCAGGACCACCGGGTTCATGGACCCGGCTTCCTTGATGGCGCGGACGATCCGGCCGGGGAGGGCGCCGACGTAGGTCCTGCGGTGGCCGCGGATCTCCGCCTCGTCCCGTACGCCGCCGAGGGCGACCCGGACGAACTCGCGTCCCATCGCGTGCGCGACGGACTCGCCGAGGGAGGTCTTGCCGACGCCGGGCGGGCCGACGAGGGCGAGTACGGCTCCGCCGCGGCGGCCGCCGACGACGCCGAGGCCGCGCTCGGAGCGCCGCTTGCGGACGGCCAGGTACTCGGTGATCCGTTCCTTCACGTCGTCCAGGCCCGCGTGCTCGGCGTCGAGGACGGCGCGGGCGCCGCGGATGTCGAACCGGTCCTCCGTCCGCTCGTTCCAGGGGAGTTCGAGGACGGTGTCCAGCCAGGTGCGGATCCAGGAGCCCTCGGGGGACTGGTCGCTGGACCGCTCCAGCTTCTCGACCTCCTTGAGGGCCGCTTCGCGGACCTTCTCGGGCAGGTCGGCCGCCTCCACGCGGGCGCGGTAGTCGTCGGACTCGTCGCCCTCCGCCTCGCCGTTGAGGTCGCGGAGTTCCTTGCGGACGGCTTCGAGCTGGCGGCGGAGCAGGAACTCGCGCTGCTGCTTGTCGACGCCCTCCTGGACGTCCTTGGCGATGGTCTCGGCGACGTCCTGCTCGGCGAGGTGCTCGCGGAGCTGGGCGGTGGCGAGCTTGAGGCGGGCGACCGGGTCGGCGGTCTCCAGGAGGGCGACCTTCTGCTCGACGGTGAGGAAGGGCGAGTAGCCGGAGTTGTCGGCGAGGGCGCCGACGCCGTCGATCTGCTGGACGCGGTCGACGACCTGCCAGGCGCCGCGCTTCTTGAGCCAGCTGGTGGCGAGTGCCTTGTACTCCTTGACCAGGTCGGTGACCTGACCGGGCAGCGGGTCGGGCAGGGTCTCCTCGACGGTGCCGCCCTCGACCCACAGCGCCGCGCCGGGCCCGGTCGTACCGGCGCCGATGCGGACGCGGCCGAGGGCGCGGATCAGCGCGCCGGGGTCGCCGTCGGAGAGCCGGCCGACCTGCTCGACGGTGCCCAGGACGCCGGTCGCGGCGTAGGTCCCGTCGACGCGCGGCACGAGCAGGACCCGCGGCTTGCCCCCGCCGGGCCGGGCGGCGGCCTGGGCGGCCTCGACGGCGGCCCGTACGTCGTTGTCGGAGAGGTCCAGCGGCACCACCATTCCGGGCAGCACGACCTCGTCGTCGAGCGGCAGGACGGGCAGAGTGAGCGGCACGGACGCCTTGGACTCAGAAGCCATGATCTCCCCTTCGGCAGTCAAGTTGAGCTATGCCGACTCAATGCATGTGAGCCCCTGGATGTTCCCGGACGCTCGTTCGCTCTGAGCGATCACCCCCGCCGTCCCGCGACGGGGATCCCGCCGCGGCCGTTCGCGGCCGTGATGGGATCCACGCCATGACAGATTGGCCGCGACTCACTCACGCCTACGGCTCCGCCGAGGACATACCGACCCTGCTGGCGCGCATCGCGTCCGAGCCCGAGTCAGGGCTCTGGAACGACCTGTGGTCCGCGCTCTGCCATCAGGGCAGCGTCTACTCGGCCAGCTTCGCGGCGCTGCCCTGGCTGGCCGACATGGCCGAGAGCGAGGACCGGGGACGAGCCGTGAGCGCCCTGGGCCTGGCGGGGGCCATCATGGCGGGCGCCGATCAGCCGCACGGAGCGGGGGATGTGCGCGCACGGCACGCGGCGGAGATCGCGGCCCTGCTGGCGTCGGTGAAGCGCCGTCTCCGCACCGCGACCGGCCGCACCGAGTACATCGCCCTCCTGGAATCCATGCTCGGCTTCGAGGGCGTCGCGGGATGGAGCGAGGACCTGGCCTGGGGGCTCGGGAACGAGGAGTACGAGGTCGCCTGCCCGGACTGCGAAAGCGACCTGTTCATCGTCTTCGGTGAACACGGGTTCTTCTGCACCAGCGAGGACTACGGATCGTCGGACGACACCATCGACACCCGCCCGCTCCGCCCGGCGAGCCCCGCACAGCTGGAGGGCATCGGCGCGCGTCTCCACGGCATCGCGCTCGCCGACGGCCGACAGGAAGTCGCCCACGCGTTGACCTACGTCTTCGGGGACGCGACCTGCCCGGACTGCGAAACCGACTTCTCGGTCGCCGACCGGGTCAGCGCCGACTGAGCGAGCTGGAAACTTCGCCGGGCAGTTCGCTCTGAGCGATCACCCCTCCCGTCTGCGAGGCTCAACGGCTGTAATGCCTCCATGGATATGGCGTCTATTACATCTGCGTGGGTGGCGGGGTGGACGGTCTCCCGGGGAACCCCCGCCGCCGTCGCCCAGCCGTGGGGTTACCGGATCGACGTGGGCCTCCCCCGGCATGTCGTACGGCACGTCCTGCCCGCCCCCGACGCGGCCTCCGTCGGGGCGCTCTGCACCCGGCTCACCGCCCCGTACAGCTGGCTCAAGGTCATGGCGGCGCCCGAGGACGTGGAGCCGTGGATCACCGAGGGGTGGACGGTCCCCGACGACCCGGGCTTCATGATGGTCAAGCCACTCGACGCCGGGGCCCGGCCCGCGCCGCCCGAGGGGTACGCCAGGACCACCGAGGTCCGGGACGGCGTCATCCGGGTCCGGGTCCTCGCCCCCGACGGCACCCTCGCCGCGCGCGGCCAGATAGCCCCGACCGGCTCGACCGCCGTCGCCGACCAGATCGAGACCGACCCCGCGCACCGGCGGCGCGGCCTCGGCGCCAACGTCATGCTCACCCTTGAGGCCGCCGCCGCCCAGGCGGGCGCGGAGACCGGGGTGCTCTCCGCGACCACGGACGGCCTCGCGCTGTACGACTCGCTCGACTGGCGCTACCGGGGGCCGCTCACCGGCATCGTCCGCGCGGCGACCCCCACGGAGACCGCCATGGAGACCCCCGCGGAGACCTGACCGCCGGACCCCGGGACCCCGGGCGTCCGGCTGCGCGGGGCAGCCCGGACGGGGCATGCTCGGTCCATGGTGCGAGGCGTACGGATGACTCGGCGAGGGGTACGGGACGCGGGGCGCGGTGGGCGGGACGCGGGGCACGGCGGGTGGGACGCGGGGCACGGCGTACGGACTCGGCGTGGGGCGCTGCTCCTCGCGGCTGCCCTCACCCTCGGCGCCTGCGGGGCCGTCGGCGCGAGCGGATGCGGGCCGGAGGCACCTCCGGCGCCCGGTGGCCCGGCGTCGGCCACGAGCGCGCCGACCGGGCCCACCACCCCGACCGCCCCGGCCACGAGCGCCCCGCCCGGGACGGTCGCGCCCACCGGAGAGCCGCGAGGCCAGGAGGTGCTCGTCGAGGTCGTCGTCAGCGGCGGGCTCGCCGGGGTCCGCAACCAGCTGATCGTCCACTACGACGGCACCTGGACCAGCCGCTCCGGCACGAAGCCGCCCCGCACCGGCCGGATGCCCCCCGCTGAGGCCGCCGAACTGCGGGCCGCGCTCGAAGACCCCGCCTACGCGCGCGTGCCCACGCGTCCGACCGGCGACCCGGTCCCCGACGGCTTCCAGTACTCCGTCACCCACCGCCACCGGCTCGTCGTCGCGGGCGAGGGCGAGCGCCCGCCCGCCCTCCAGCGCGTCTTCGCCGCCCTCCCCGACGGCGGCCCGCCCACCCGTCCCTGAGCGCGTGAACCGCACGGGGCCCGAACGGCGATAGAGAGGGCGTGAGACTGTCGCGCCCCACAGGGGGAGGCCCCTCCGGGGGCGACGATGCCGACGCCGTCGACGACACGGAGCTGCTGCGCGCGGTCGCCCGGGGGGACACCGAGGCACTCGCCGTCCTCTACGACCGGCACGCCGGCTGGCTGCACGCCCGCCTCACCCGGCGCTGCCCCGACGGCGAGACCGTACGGGAGGTCCTCCAGGACACCTTCGTCACCGTGTGGCGCTCGGCCGGCGGCCACCGGGGCCGCGGTGAGGCCGGCGGCTGGCTCTGGGTGATCGCCGCCCGGCGCCTGGTGGACGCCCAGCGGGCCGGCGCCCGGGCCGACCGGGCCGCCGCGCACGCCGCCGCCGTGCCCTCCGAGTCACCGGGCACCGCGCCCTCCGCCGAGGAGCGGGTGCTCGCGGGCCTGGAGTACGGGGAGGTGGGCGCCGCCCTCGACCGGATCTCGCCCGAGCTGGCGGAGGTCCTGCGGGCGACCGTCGTCGACGGCCTGACGACCCGTGAGACCGCCCGGCTCCTCGGCATACCCGAAGGCACCGTCAAGACCCGCGCCCTGCGCGCCCGCCGAGAGCTGCGCGCCGCCCTCGCGGCCGGGAACCCCGGCGGCCCGCACGCCCTGGGAGGCACCGCATGACGGCACCCCGCCCCGCATCCGGACCTGGACCCGACCGCAACCCCGGCCCCGGCCCCGGCCACGGACCCGACCACGGATCCGGCCACGGATCCGGCCACGGATCCGGCCACGGATCCGGCCACGGATCCGGACCTGGACCCGGACTCGGACCCGGACCTGGACCCGGACCCGGACCCGGCCATGGACCCCGATCCGCAGCCGTACCCGGACCCGACCACGGCCCCGCACCCCGACCCGCAGCCGAACCCGGCCGTGGGCCCGCCGCGCCCCGACCCGCGCCCACACCCGACCACAGCCCCGCGCCCCGATCCGTACACCGGCCCGAGCACCGACCCCCGCCCCGGTCCCCCCGTCCCCCCTGGCACGTCACGCACGCCCTGGCGCTCCAATACGCGGACGGAACCGCCCCCGAGCCCGACGCCTGGTCCCTGGAGAAGCACGTCGAGTCCTGCACGGCCTGCGCGGTCCGCGTCTCGGCCGCCGTACGCGCCGGTGCCGCGGGCCACGCCCTCGCGGCCGTCCGTACCGAACTCCTCGCCTCCCTGGGACACCGGCCCGCACCCGCCGCGGCCGCCGGAAGCCCCCTCGGACGGTGGGCGCGGCTCTGGTGGGCCGTCGGGCCCGCCCTCCGCGGGTCCTGGCTGGTGGCCGTGTTCCTCGTCGTCGGCGGGGCCTTCGGTCTCGCCCACGGCGCCGGGTTCCGGGGCGCGGGGGGGCTGCTGCTCGCCGTCTCCCCCGTCCTTCCGCTCGCCGGTGTCGCCGTCTCGTACGGACGGCACGCCGACCCGCTGTACGAGATCACCGCCGCCAGCCCCTCGGGCGGGCTGCGGCTGCTGCTCACCCGTACCGCCGCCGTACTCGCCGTGTGCGTACCGCTGCTGACCGCGGGCGGGGCGCTGCTGCCCCGGGCGGCCGGGGCCCCGGGGGCCGCCGCCTGGCTGCTTCCCGGCCTCGCGCTGACCCTGGCCGCCCTCGCGCTCGGCTCGTTCGTCGGCTGCCGTGCGGCGGCCGCGACGCTCGGCGGCGGATGGCTGCTCGCCGTGACGGGCCCGCTCCTCGACGGGCCGGACGCGGGCGCGGGCTCCGGTTCGGGAGCCGCCGCGCTCGCCCCGTACTTCTCCGGTTCCGCCGCGCAAGGGGGGTGGGCCGCGGCGGCACTCGCCTGCGCGGCCCTCCTCGCGCTGCGACGCCGTTCCTTCGACCACCTGGAGCCCCGTTGAACACCTCGGCCGCCGTCGCGGTGACCGGACTGACCGTCCGTCACCGCCGTACCGTCGCGCTCGACCGCCTCGACCTGACCCTGGGGCCCGGCGTGCACGGCCTGCTCGGCCCGAACGGAGCCGGGAAGACCTCCCTGATCCGGGTCCTCGCGACCGTCGCCGCGCCCACCTCAGGCCGGGTGGAGCTGCTCGGCGGCGACGCCACGGACCACCGCGACCGGACCGGGATCCGGCGCCGGCTCGGGTATCTACCGCAGGAGTTCGGCTACTACCCGGCCTTCACGGTGCGCGAGTTCGTCGCGTACGTCGCCTGGCTCAAGGAGCTGCCCGCCGACCGGGTCCCGGCGGCGGTGGAGCGCGCGGTGCGGCGGGTCGGGCTCGCCGACCGGATCGACGCGAAGATGAAGACGCTGTCGGGCGGCATGGTCCGGCGCGCCGGGATCGCCCAGGCCCTCGTGAACGAGCCGGACCTGCTGCTGCTCGACGAGCCGACCGCAGGACTCGATCCGGAGCAGCGGGTCGACTTCCGCGAGCTGCTGCGGGAGCTGGGCACGGAGGCGACGGTGGTGGTCTCCACGCACCTGGTGGAGGACGTCGCCGCCGCCTGCACGGGCGTCGCCCTCATCGAGGCGGGACGGCTCGCCTTCCAGGGCTCCACGGCCGAACTGACCGCGCTCGGCGGAACGTCCGACGGCCCGGCCGACTCCACGACCCACGCCGTCGAACGCGGCTACACGGCGGCCCTGCGCGCCCACCGGGCGTCCGCCGTCCGGGCGTCCGGCGCCCACCCGAAGGAGGCGCTCCGGTGACCACCACCCTCGTCCCGCCGCCCCGTACCGGCGGAGCCACGCCCGCGCGTGGACCCTCCCCGCTCCGCACCGAACTGCGGCGCGGGCTCGGGCCCTGGACCGGCGCCGCCGTCGCCGTCGCCGTCCTGGTCACGATGTACAACAAGGGGCCCGGCTGGCAGGACCGCTGGGCCGACGCCACGAACATGCTGCACGTCGTCGCCGGGCTGTTCGCCGGGTCGCTCGCGCTCGCGGCGGGCGGCTGGCAGGGCGGCCGTGACCGGCGGCGCGGGACGACGGACCTGTGGGAGTCCGTGTCCCGCTCGCCCCTGCGCCGCCTGCTCGTCGCCGTCGCCCCCTCCGCGCTCTGGCCGGCCGCCGGGCTGCTCCTCGCCGCCGCCGTCTGCCTCCTCGCGACCTGGCCGTACGTCTCCGCCGGCCGGCCCTACCTGGAACTGGTCGCCGCGGACGTGGTCGCCGTCGCCGCCCTCGGCGCGCTCGGCCATGTCGTCGGCCAGGTGGTCCCCTGGCGACTGACCGCTCCGCTCCTGGGGGTCGTCGGGTACGCGGTCATGATCATGACCGCGTACGCGGACGGATCGGCGCGCTGGCTCGGCCCGGCCGCCGAGCACCAGTTCTTCTGGGACGGGCCGGTGTGGTGGTTCGGTCCTGTGTCGATGGCGTGGACGGCGGGGATCGCGCTCACCGCTCTCCTCGCGTACGGGCTGCGCCGGTCCCGGCTGCTCCCGCTCGCCCTGGTCCCGCTGGCCGCGGCGGTCGCCGCCGCCGGCCTGATCCTGCGCCTGCCGGTGGACGAGGGGCCATGGCGCCCGGACCCGGCCCTGGCGCGGGAGGTCTGCGACGACGGCACCCCGCAGGTGTGCCTGACGGCCGTCGACGCGGGACTCCTGCCGGAGGTGTCGGCGGCGCTCGCCCCGCTGAACGCCCGCCTCAAGGGCCTCCCCGGCGCCCCGGTCCGCTGGGTGAGCGGGCCGGGCGGTGCCACCCGTCCCGGTGACGTCGGGCTGCCTCACACCGATCAGGAGGCGGTGCGCGGCCGGCTCGTACGCCCCGACCTGTATCTGAACGCGGCCGTGAACTGGCTGCTCTCGGACAGCTGCGAGCCGGGCGACGGCATGGGACCGAACGCCGAGCGGGCGAGCGTCATCCACCTCGCCGTCGCCGAGTGGCTCGCCCCCACCCCGGACGGCTACGGCCCCGACCCCACCGCCGCCAGGCCGTACATCGACCGGCTCGACGCCAAGTCCCCCGCCGCCCAGCGCGACTACCTCGCCCGCTACCTGGCGGCGGACATCTGCCACCCGGACGAGGTGCCTGTCCCGTGAGGCTCTATCTGCGCTCCCGTGCGCTGCCCGCCGCGCTCGCCGCGCTCGTCGGGACGGCGTCCGTCGCCGCCTGGGCGGCCCGGTGGCTGGTGTCGCTGCCCGACTTCGACCACACGGCCCGCCTCCCGGTCGTCGTCCTCGGCCCGCTGCTCGCGGCGGCCGCGGTCGGCGCGAGCCTGCACACCCCGAGCGACGAGCTGGACCGTACGGCGGTCCGCGCGTGGTGGCCCCGGCGGCTCGCCCACGTACTCGCCCCGACCGTGCTCGCCGCCGCCCTGTTCGCCCTGGCGCTGCCGGGCCACACGGAGGCGTACGGGGCGCCCGCCGCCGTACGGAACACGCTCGGGCTCGTGGGGGTGGCGGCCGCTTCCGCCGCGCTCGCCGGCGCCCGGCTGAGCTGGCTGCCGCCGGTCTTCTTCGTGGGCGCGGTCTATCTCGCGGCCCCGTCCGAGGGGGGTGGTGCGGCGCAGTGGTGGGCCTGGGTGATGCAGCCGGGCCCGCAGGCCGGCGCGTGGACGGTGGCGGTGATCGCGTTCGTGACGGGCGCGGGCGGGTACGCGTGGCGGGGCGCGCGGCACATGACCGGCGAGTCCTGAGGAACCGGGGAGTCGGCGAACCCCTCCGCGTAACCCCGTGACTCCGTAACGTGTTTGTCCCCGCCGCCCCCGCCCCGCGAGGATGGCGGGGACCGTCTGCCGAGCCGACGAAGAACGGAGTGACGAACGATGGCAGAACCCGTGACCCTCGACCGCCGTGAAGGACCGTACGGAGAGGTCGTGCTGCGCCGCCGCCACGAGCACTACGAGATCATCGCCAACGGCACCTTCCTGATGGACACCTCCGACGGGCGCTCCGAGCGGCTCCTGATCGACGCGGCGCGGGACGCCCTGCCCGAGGAGGCCCGGGTCGGCCCCTCCGTCCTGATCGGCGGTCTGGGGGTCGGTTTCTCCCTCGCGCATGCCGCCGCCGACCCCGGCTGGAGCCGGATCGCGGTCGCCGAGCGTGAGGAGGCGATCATCGACTGGCACCGGCAGGGGCCGCTCGCCGCGATCTCCGGGAGGGCGCTCGCCGATCCGAGGACGGTGATCCTGCACACGGACCTCGTGGAGTACCTGCGCACCTCCACGGACACCTACGACGCCCTCTGCCTGGACATCGACAACGGGCCCGACTGGACGGTCACCGAGGACAACGAATCCCTGTACGCGGCCGGGGGTTTGGCGGCCTGCGCGGACCGCCTGAACCCGGGCGGGGTACTCGCCGTGTGGTCCGCCCGGCCGTCCGGCGATTTCGAAGAGTCGTTGCGGAATGCCGGATTCAGCGGGGTACGGACGGAAGAGGTCCCCGTTGCCCGGGGCGTCCCCGACGTGATCCACCTCGGCGTCCGTCCCGGATAGCGCCTGAGCAGCTCCTGGATAGCCGGGACGCCACACGTACCTCTAGGCTGCTGCACCGACATCGGCGACGCGAGGCGGGGCAATGGAGCAGACACACACCACTCACCACGGTGCGGCGGCCACTCCGGGGGCTCAGCGACGTGTCCTGGTGGTCGAGGACGACGCGACGATCGTGGAGGCGATCTCCGCGCGGCTGCGCGCCGAGGGGTTTCTCGTCCAGACCGCGACCGACGGTCCCGCCGCCGTGGAGGCGGCGGAGGCCTGGCAGCCGGACCTGATGGTCCTGGACGTGATGCTGCCCGGTTTCGACGGCCTGGAGGTGTGCCGCCGGGTCCAGGCCCAGCGCCCCGTCCCGGTCCTCATGCTGACCGCCCGCGACGACGAGACCGACATGCTGGTGGGTCTCGGCGTCGGTGCGGACGACTACATGACCAAGCCGTTCTCGATGCGCGAGCTGGCGGCCCGGGTGCACGTCCTGCTGCGCCGGGTGGAGCGGGCGGCGCTCGCGGCGGTCACCCCGCGCAGCGGCATCCTGCGCCTCGGCGAGCTGGAGATCGACCACGCGCAGCGCCGGGTCCGGGTGCGGGCCGAGGACGTGCACCTGACGCCGACCGAGTTCGACCTGCTCGTCTGCCTGGCGAGCACACCCCGGGCGGTCCTCTCCCGGGAGCAGCTCCTCGCCGAGGTGTGGGACTGGGCGGACGCCTCGGGCACCCGGACCGTGGACAGCCACATCAAGGCGCTGCGCCGGAAGATCGGGGCCGAGCGGATCCGCACGGTCCACGGCGTCGGTTACGCGCTGGAGACCCCGGCGCTGTGAGCCGGCGGGGGCCGGACGGCCGGGCGCGCAGGCCGCGCCGGATCGTGATCTCGATCAAGACCAAGCTGGGCGCGCTGGTCGTCGGCGCCGTGCTCCTGACCTCCTGCCTGGCCCTGGTCGCGATCCGGACGTCCACGGAGTTCCGGTACATCACGATCTTCGCGATGATCGCGACCCTGCTGATCACGCAGTTCGTTGCCCAGTCCCTGACGGCGCCGCTCGACGAGATGACGACGGTGGCGGGGACGATCTCGCGCGGTGACTTCAGCCGCCGGGTGCGGGGCGCGGACCGGCGGGACGAGCTGGGCGACCTCGCCTCGACGATCAACCGCATGGCGGACGACCTGGAGGCCGTGGACCGGCACCGCAAGGAGCTGGTCGCCAATGTGTCGCACGAGCTGCGGACCCCGATCGCCGCGCTCAGGGCCGTACTCGAGAACGTCGTCGACGGGGTGTCCGAGGCGGATCCGGAGACCATGCGGTCGGCGCTGAAGCAGACCGAGCGGCTCGGCCGGCTGGTGGAGACGCTGCTGGACCTGTCACGTCTTGACAACGGTGTCGTCGCGCTGAGGGCGAGCCGTTTCGAGGTCTGGCCGTATCTGTCGGGGGTGCTGCGGGAGGCGAACCTGGCCGCGTCGCAGCGCGGTCTCTCGTCGACCTCGGGGCTGCACAACCGCACGGACGTGCATCTGCACCTGGACGTGTCGCCGCCGGAGCTGGTCGCGCACGCGGACGCGGAGCGGCTGCACCAGGTGATGGCGAACCTGATCGACAACGCGGTGAAGCACTCGCCGCCGCACGGCCGGGTCACGGTGCGGGCCCGGCGCGGCCCCTACCCGGACTCGCTGGAGCTGGAGGTCGAGGACGAGGGTCCCGGCATCCCGGAGTCGGAGCGGCACAAGGTCTTCGAGCGCTTCAACCGGGGCTCGGCGCCGCACCGGCCGGGGCCGGGGAGCGACGGCGGCACGGGACTCGGTCTCGCGATCGCCCGCTGGGCGGTGGATCTGCACGGCGGCGGGATCGGTGTGGCCGAATCATCACGTGGATGCCGCATCAGAGTCACTCTTCCGGGCAGGCTTCCCGCGAGGGATTGACGTAGGGTTCGAACCGGAAGAGCTCGTTCTGCGTGTACGTGGGGGAGACCTCCGTGCAAGTGAGCGGGACGTGATCAGGGGTGCGGCCGAAGCGGGCCGTGCCTGCGCTTTTCCGTACCCTCACAGCAGCGGAACCACGCTTGTTTCCCGCCATTCACGGCTCCGAAACACGTCGTCAAGTGTGACTTGCGCGACGTTGGTGCGCCCGGCCTGCACCTCTCGGCCGGACAGGCGTAGCCTTTATTTCCGCTGTCCATCACCTTGTGAAGCGGAAGAGGGCGGTTGCCGCCGTGTCGTCTCAGTCCCCCAGTACCCCGAGCTCCCCGACCGACCAAGACGGGCAGGGCCAGAACCCTGCAACCGCCTTCGGTGCCAATGAGTGGCTCGTCGACGAGATCTACCAGCAGTACCTCCAGGACCCGAATTCGGTCGATCGTGCCTGGTGGGACTTCTTCGCCGACTACAAGCCCGGAGCGTCGGAGACCCCGACCGCCCCGGCACCCACCACTCAGCAGAGCGCGCCCGCCGCGCCGCAGGCGGGCCCCGCACAGGCCGCGCCTGCCGCTCCCGCGGCTGTTCCGGCTCCCGCGCCCGCTCCGGTAGCGGCCCCGGCTCCCGCGAAGCCCGCGGTGGCTCCTGCCGCCCCGGCCGCCGCGAAGCCCGCCGCCGCCGCGCCTGCCCCGGCGAAGCCCGCCGCGGCCGCGCCGGCCCCGGCCAAGGCCGCACCGGCCCCGGCGAAGGCCCAGGAGGCCACCACGGCCCCCGCCGGCCCGGAGCTGATCACGCTGCGCGGCCCCGCCGCCGCGGTCGCGAAGAACATGAACGCCTCCCTGGAGGTGCCGACGGCCACGTCCGTCCGCGCCGTCCCGGTGAAGCTGCTCTTCGACAACCGGATCGTGATCAACAACCACCTGAAGCGCGCCCGGGGCGGGAAGATCTCCTTCACGCACCTCATCGGCTACGCGATGGTGCAGGCGATCAAGGCCATGCCGTCGATGAACTACTCCTTCGCGGAGAAGGACGGCAAGCCGACCCTGGTCAAGCCGGAGCACGTGAACTTCGGTCTCGCGATCGACCTGGTGAAGCCCAACGGCGACCGCCAGCTCGTCGTCGCGGGCATCAAGAAGGCCGAGACGCTCAACTTCTTCGAGTTCTGGCAGGCGTACGAGGACATCGTCAAGCGCGCCCGCGTGGGCAAGCTGACGATGGAGGACTTCACCGGCGTCACGGTCTCCCTGACCAACCCCGGCGGCCTCGGCACCGTCCACTCCGTGCCACGTCTGATGCCCGGACAGTCGGTCATCATGGGCGTCGGCTCGATGGACTACCCGGCCGAGTTCCAGGGCACCTCCCAGGACACCCTGAACAAGCTGGGCATCTCGAAGGTCATGACCCTGACCTCGACGTACGACCACCGGGTCATCCAGGGCGCCGCCTCCGGCGAGTTCCTGCGCGTCGTCGCGAACTACCTGCTCGGCGAGCAGGGCTTCTACGACGACATCTTCAAGGCCCTGCGCATCCCCTACGAGCCGGTCCGCTGGCTCAAGGACATCGACGCCTCGCACGACGACGACGTCACCAAGGCCGCGCGGGTCTTCGAGCTCATCCACTCCTACCGGGTCCGCGGCCACGTCATGGCCGACACCGACCCGCTGGAGTACAAGCAGCGCAAGCACCCCGACCTGGACATCACCGAGCACGGCCTCACCCTGTGGGACCTGGAGCGGGAGTTCGCGGTCGGTGGCTTCGCCGGCAAGTCGATGATGAAGCTCCGCGACATCCTCGGCGTGCTCCGCGACTCGTACTGCCGCACCACCGGCGTCGAGTTCATGCACATCCAGGACCCGAAGCAGCGCAAGTGGATCCAGGACCGCGTCGAGCGCCCGCACTCCCGCGTGGAGCGCGAGGAGCAGCTGCGGATCCTGCGCAGGCTGAACGCGGCGGAGGCCTTCGAGACCTTCCTGCAGACGAAGTACGTCGGCCAGAAGCGCTTCTCCCTGGAGGGCGGCGAGTCCGTCATCCCGCTGCTCGACGCGGTCATCGACTCGGCCGCCGAGTCGCGCCTCGACGAGGTCGTCATCGGCATGGCCCACCGCGGCCGGCTGAACGTCCTGGCGAACATCGTCGGCAAGTCGTACGCGCAGATCTTCCGCGAGTTCGAGGGCAACCTCGACCCGAAGTCGATGCACGGCTCCGGCGACGTCAAGTACCACCTGGGCGCCGAGGGCACCTTCACCGGTCTCGACGGCGAGCAGATCACGGTCTCCCTGGCCGCGAACCCCTCGCACCTCGAAGCGGTCGACCCGGTCCTCGAAGGCATCGTCCGCGCCAAGCAGGACGTCATCAACAAGGGCGGCACGGACTTCACCGTCCTGCCCGTCGCCCTGCACGGTGACGCGGCCTTCGCCGGCCAGGGTGTCGTCGCCGAGACGCTGAACATGTCGCAGCTGCGCGGCTACCGCACCGGCGGCACGGTCCACATCGTCATCAACAACCAGGTCGGCTTCACCGCCGCCCCGGAGTCCTCGCGTTCCTCGATGTACGCGACCGACGTGGCCCGCATGATCGAGGCGCCGATCTTCCACGTGAACGGCGACGACCCGGAGGCCGTGGTCCGCGTCGCGCGGCTCGCCTTCGAGTTCCGCCAGACGTTCAACAAGGACGTCGTGATCGACCTCATCTGCTACCGCCGCCGCGGTCACAACGAGGGCGACAACCCCTCGTTCACCAACCCGCAGATGTACAACCTGATCGACAAGAAGCGTTCGGTGCGCAAGCTGTACACCGAGTCGCTCATCGGTCGCGGCGACATCACCCTGGAAGAGGCGGAGCAGTCGCTCCAGGACTTCCAGGGCCAGCTGGAGAAGGTGTTCGCGGAGGTCCGCGAGGCCACCACCGCCCCGGCCCCGGCGCACGTCCCGGACGCCCGCGCCGAGTTCCCGGTCGGCGTCACCACCGCGGTCTCCGCCGAGGTCGTGAAGCGGATCGCCGAGTCGCAGGTCACCGTCCCGGAGCGGATCACGGTCCACCCGCGTCTGCTGCCGCAGATGCAGCGCCGTGCCGCGTCCATCGACGACGGCACCATCGACTGGGGCTTCGGCGAGACCCTCGCCATCGGCTCGCTCCTCATGGAGGGCACCCCGGTCCGCCTCTCGGGCCAGGACTCCCGCCGTGGCACCTTCGGCCAGCGGCACGCGGTCCTGGTGGACCAGGAGACCGGCGAGGACTACACCCCGCTGCTCTACCTGACCGACGACCAGGCCCACTACAACGTCTACGACTCGCTGCTCAGCGAGTACGCGGCGATGGGCTTCGAGTACGGCTACTCGCTGGCGCGTCCGGACTCCCTGGTCATCTGGGAGGCCCAGTTCGGTGACTTCGTCAACGGCGCGCAGACCGTCGTCGACGAGTTCATCTCCTCGGCCGAGCAGAAGTGGGGCCAGACCTCAGGCGTCACGCTGCTCCTGCCGCACGGCTACGAGGGCCAGGGCCCGGACCACTCGTCCGCGCGCCCCGAGCGCTTCCTCCAGATGTGCGCCCAGGACAACATGACGGTCGCCATGCCGACGCTGCCGTCGAACTACTTCCACCTCCTGCGCTGGCAGGTGCACAACCCGCACCACAAGCCGCTCATCGTCTTCACCCCGAAGTCGATGCTGCGTCTGAAGGCCGCGGCGTCCAAGGTGGAGGAGTTCACCACCGGCGGCTTCCGCCCGGTGATCGGCGACACGACGGTCAACGCGGCGGACGTCCGCAAGGTCGTCTTCTGCGCCGGCAAGGTCTACTACGACCTGGAGGCCGAGCGTCAGAAGCGCGGTGACACGGAGACCGCGATCATCCGTCTGGAGCGCCTGTACCCGCTGCCGGGTGCCGAGATCCAGGCCGAGATCGCCAAGTACCCGAACGCCGCGAAGTACATCTGGGCGCAGGAGGAGCCGGCGAACCAGGGTGCCTGGCCGTTCATCGCGCTCAACCTGATCGACCACCTGGACCTGGCGGTCGGCGCGGACATCCCGGCGGGCGAGCGCCTGCGCCGGATCTCGCGTCCGCACTCCTCCTCCCCGGCGGTCGGCTCGGCCAAGCGCCACCAGGCGGAGCAGCAGCAGCTGGTCAACGAGGTCTTCGACGCCTGATCGTCGTACGGCCCGAGTTCCACGTACGGAGGCCCGGCACCCCACCAGGGGTGCCGGGCCTCCGGCGTTCTCCCGTACGGCTCAGAGGTTGGCCTCGAAGTCCCAGTAGGGGCGGTTGCGCTGGCGGGCCGACAGGGTGTGGGGGTGCTGGGCGCCGAGGGTCCTGGTGAGGGTGAGCAGTGCGTCCTCCTCCAGTTTCCCGGCCTCGTCGGTCTCGCGCAGGCCGCGCAGGTCGGTGGCGAGCGCGACCTGGCAGGAGAGGGTCAGCGGGTGCTCGTTCCCGAGGACGTGCCGGGCCCTGCGCAGGGTGTCGCGGCTGAGTTCGGCGGCCTCGACGACCCTGCCGTTGAAGTTGCGGGCGGCGGTGGCGTTGAGGGCGCAGCCGAGGACCCAGGGGTGGTCGGAGCCGAGTGTCGCGGTGAGTCCGGCGAGCGCCGACTCCAGCATGGTGAGGGCGGAGGCCCGGTCGCCGGAGGCCTGCATCACGAGGGCGGTGTTGGCGAGGACGCCGGTGGAGACGGGGTGGGCGGGGCCGAGGAGGGAGCGGTAGCCGGCCTCGGCCTCGGTGATGAGTTCCCGCGCGAGGTCGAGGTCGCCGTGTTCGCGGAGGAAGTTGGCGTAGTTGGTGACAGCCGACAGGGTCACGTAGTGGTCGCGTCCGTAGGCCTGCTCCAGGTGGTCGAGGACGCTGGCCATCATCGTGCCGATGTCCTCCTTGAAGCCGCCTTCGCGGCGCCGGCAGAGCGCCAGCTGGCTGCGCGCGTACAGGGTGTGGAGGTGCTGCGGCCCCAGGATCTTCACGTGCAGCTTGACGTTGGCCTCCTGGCGGCCGAGCGCCTCGCGGTAGCGGCCGAGCAGCCGGAGGTCCTGGGCGACGGCGTTGTTGGAGTTGAGCGTGGAGGCGTGGTGGGGGCGCAGGACGCTCTCGCAGCGGGAGAGGGTGTCGGTGTCCTGCTCGTACGCCTCCTGGTAGCGGCCCAGCATCCGCAGCACCACGCCGAGGTTGTGGCGGGCGACGAGGGTGAGGAACTGGGTCTCGCCGAGGAGGCCGCGGGCCTCGGCGAGTGCTTCCCGCTGGAGCTTCTCCGACTCCTGGTACTGGCCGAGGAAGCGCAGGTCGCGGGCGATGGAGACCTTGGTCTGGAGTTCGCCGAGCCGGTCGGTGCTGTCGGCGGCGGTCAGCCGCTCGCGCTGGGCGAGGTCGAGGTCGTACGCCTCGCGGAACCGGCCGTAGCGGCGCAGGATGTCGCCTTCGAGGGTGGTGAGTTCCTGCATGTGCGGGGCGAGCGGTTCCATGAAGGAGGTCCACTCGTCGCGGATGCGTCCGGCGAGCCGGATGCCGGCCTTGTACTCGCCGCTGCGGTCGCAGAAGCGCAGGCAGTTGAGGACGGCGACCTGGATGCGCGGGTCGGTGCTGCGGAGGGCTCCGGACGGCTCCAGGTGCGGGAGGAGTTCGGAGTAGCGGGGCCAGTGCCTGCTGTCCGTGGGGTTGCCGGGGTCGGCCTCGGCGAGGAGGGTGCGGACGGCTTTGCGGTGGGCGTCGCGGTGTTCTCCGTCGGTGAGCCGGGCGACGATGTCGTGCACCAGCCGGTGCATGTGGATCGACTCCTGGTGCGGGCCGACCTCGTCGGTGGTCAGGGGGCCGCGGGTCTCGCGGGTGAGCACCGAGTAGTTGACGAGGGTGTCGAGGGCCCGGGTCCAGGCGGGCAGGTCGGTGGCCATCCAGCGGAGGTCCTCGGGCAGCTGTGCCTGGGGGTAGGCGCGGACGATGCCGAGGGGGATGCGGCCGGGGGCGAAGGAGGCGCACAGGCTGAGGATGTCGATGGCCTGCGGCTGGGCGCGGCGGAGTCGGTTGATCAGTATCGACCAGGAGGTGAGGGAGGCGTTGGGCATGCCGTCGCCCGCGGAGGGCTCGTCGACGGTGGAGAGCCGGCCGTCGCGGACCATGCGGAGGTATTCGGGGGCCTCCATGCCGGATTCGCCGAGCCAGGCGGCGGCCTGGACGAGCGGCAGGGGTACGTCTCCGAACTCGGCGGCGACCTCGTCGGCCTCGGCGGCGTTGATCTGGGGGGCGCGGCGCATCAGGTAGCCGGTGGACTCGGCCCGGTCGAAGCTGGGGATCTCCAGGACGTCGGTGTGTTCCCGCCAGCCGCGGTTGCGGGAGGTGATGAGGACGTGGCCGGGTCCCTGCGGGAGCATGACGTCGATACCGTCGGTGTCGTCCCAGCCGTCGAAGACGAGGAGCCAGCGTCCGTGCGGGTCGCCGCGGCGGAGGGCTTCCCGGACGGCGCGGATGCGTTCGCCGGGTTCGCTGCCGGTGGGCAGGGAGAGTTCGACGGCGAGTTCGCCGAAGCGGTCGCGCTGGATGTTGCGGTCGTCGGAGTTGACCCACCAGATGACGTCGTAGTCGGGGCTGAAGCGGTGGGCGTACTCGGCGGCGATCTGGGTCTTGCCGATGCCGGACATGCCGAGCAGGGTGCAGGCGGCGTTGCCGCGCTCGGCGTCCATGAGCCGTTCCTGGAGCTCGGTGAGGAGGTCGTCGCGGCCGGTGAACCGGGGGTTGCGGCGGGGGACGTCGCCCCAGATCTCCGGCGGGGTGTCGGGGTAGCGGGCGAGGGCGCTCGCGGGGAGGCGGCGGCCGGCGTTCCTGCGGGGTTCGATGGCGAGCCTGCTGAGGAGCCGCGCCTCGGCCTCCTCCTCGCCGACGCCCCAGAGGCTGACGGGTTCGAGGACGGCCGTGGAGGGGAGGAGGGTGCGGTTGGTGAGGTTGACGGCGGCGAACCGTTCGGCGTGGGCGGCGACGAAGCCGCGCAGGACGTCGTTCCATTCGCCGGCCGGCCGGGGGCCGAGTTCGAAGAACCAGTCGTTGAGGACGAGGAGGACCTGGCCGCGGGCGAGGAGCAGGTCGCCGAGGGAGTCCTCGAGGGGGACCTCGCGGGGCGGGTCCCAGCGCTGGAGGGTGGCGCGTACGCCGTGGGCTTCGAGGCGCTGGTTGATCCAGGCCGCCCAGGGCCGGTGGTATCCGGGGAAGACCACCAGGACGTGTTCGGGCGCGGCCCTGCCCCCGTGGCTGTCCGCGCCTCCGCCCGACCGCTGTTCCGCCATCTGTACGTCTCCCGTCCCGCTCACGCGCAACGCAGTGTCATGTGCAACGCAGTGTCATGTGCCGTGGGCACAGTGTTACGCACCGGCCCGGGGGCTCGCGCCGAGGCTCGCATGGAGCTGCCTCATTTGCCGGGCGAACTCCCGGCCCTCATTGGTCAGTTCATCGGATTCAAGCAGCATCGCCAAGGCTTCACCCACCTGATCGTGGACATGGTCGAACTGCTGCCCGGCCCGCGCGCTCCACGGGCCCGGCACACCCGGGGCATCCATCGCCTTCCGCCACAGATCGGCCAACGCCAGGTGGGCGTACGCCCCTTGGAAGACGCCTGCGACCGGACGCGCGTCGGTGCGCCAGCCGACCCGGTACAGCGCGGCGGCGGCGCCGGGGCGGTAGAGCGGGACGAGCTCGTGGAGCGTGGAGAGCTTGCTGTGGTGCACCTCGTGGACGAGTGTCTCGGCCATGTCGAAGGCCCCGGCCGACGGTGTCATCAGGACGGCGCCGGGGGCGACGCTGAGGGTGGCGCCGACGGACCGCGGGCCCTGCGGGCGCAGGGGTACGAGCGCGCCGACCGTCCGGCCCACCTCGGCCGCCCGCTCCCGGTCGGTCCGGCGCAGCAGCTCCCGGGCGGTCCGCCAGTGGCCGGACCAGGCGGCGTGGTCGATGTCGGGCCGCTCGGCGGCGACCCGGGCCGGGGTGCCGACGCCGCCCGGCGGCACCCGGTACGGGTCCAGGTCCTCCAGGCGGGCGGCTCCGCCGGGCAGTCCGCGCAGGCCGCGCCAGCCGGGGCCGCTGCCGGTCACGGCGCCGGTGCGGCCGTCGACGAGCCGGAGGAGCGCCGCCGGGGCCCCTCGGGCGCCGTCGGAGTGGACCCGTACGACCTGGGAGCGGGAGGTGAGCCGGACCGGTCCTGGGGCCACCAGGACGCTCCCGGCGCCCGGGAGCGAGAGCACGCCGGCGGGAGCCTGGACGACGAGGTCGAGCGGCCGGCCGGCCCGGAGGGCGGCGGTGGCGGCGACCAGTTCCAGGCGGGTCAGATGCCGGTCGAGGGCGGGGCCCACGGGCTCGGTGAGGGCGGCGGCGAGCCATGCCCCGGTGGTCGGGTAGTCGAGGACGGCGCGGACCGCGCCGGGGGCACCGCGCTCGGTCCGCTCCAGGAGACGCCAGGCGGTCCCGAAGCCGCGGAGGGTCTCGGGGGCGACCTCGTCGCGGTGGCGCCGCACCCGCACGAGGAGGGCCTTGAGCAGCAGCAGCCGCCGGGCGTGCACCCCGGACCGCAGGAAGGACGCGCCGGCCGGGGCGGGCCGGGTGGCCGCGAGTGCCGCGAAGGCCGCGGGCCGCGGCGGCGCGGCGATCACTCCCGACTCCCGGAACGCGCCACGGGCTTCCGGCGGCGGGATACGGCTGGAACCGAGCGGCCGGTCCGGGGGCGGGGTGGCGTCGGGCGGGCGGCGCGGGCCGCTCGTACGTCAGTCGACGAAGGCGTCCTCGGGCCAGGAGACGACAAGATCCGAGGGGTCGCGCAGCACTCTCTCGACCGCCGCGCCGACGACGGCGTCGTCCATGACGCGCAAGGTCCGCAGGTCAACGGCCGCGAGATCGGGCAGACGCGGAGACCGGCCGGCTCGCCGGCCGACACCGGTCGCCCACTCCGTACGCTCGAACACTCTCGGCTCCTCCTCACCGACGCTGTCCCCCACGGTCGTAGCGGCGCAGCGGTTCTTCCCGACCCCGGGAGACCGGAAACCCATTCGATTCAACTGCGCCCATTCACGCCCCCGTTATCCGGCCGGTCGAAGAGAAGCTCATCCGGTGGTCCCGCTCCAGGTCCACCAGGGTGGTGTGATCCTGCGCCGCTCCTCCGCGGAGAGCCTGCCGTGACCGGTTTCCGCCGCGCTCTCCACCTCCCGCAGCAGGGCTCTGGTCCGCTCAACGTCCGCCCAGTCCACCTCCACGAGCCGCCCGGTGAGCCGCCGCCACTGCTCGGCCGCGGCGAGCAGCGCGGTTCTGGCCCCGCCCGGTCGGCCCATGAGCCACAGGACGGCCCCCTGGGCGTGCGACGCGCGGGCGCCGGTGACCGTGCCCGGGGTGTCGCCGTGGGCGGTACGGGATTCCTCCCCGGCGTTGCGGTAGGCGGTGAGCGCGTCGCCGATCACCCCGTCCCGTGCCGTCTCGGCCAGTTCGAGCCGGACCCGGCCCAGTTGCAGCCACACCTCGGCGCGCTCCGCCGGGTCGCCGGTGCCCCGGAGCGCCTGTTCGAGCAGGTGGCGGCTCTCGAAGAGGTCGGGCAGGAAACCGGCGCGGTGGAAGCGGAGCGCGAGGACGCTGCCGATCAGGGTCCGCGCCCTGGGCCGCTCGGGCGCCCCCGCGGGCAGCCGGGTGAGGGCCTCGCGCAGGACGCCCTCGGCCCGGTCGACGGGGGCCGTGCCGGTGCCGGCCGCCGCCCGCCGAAGCAGCGATCCGCCCCAGGTGAGCAGGAGCGGGCCGCGCTGGGCGCTGTCGGCGGGGGCGAGCAGGGTCGCCTCCTCGTACGCGGCGTCGGCGGCGGCCCCGTCGCCCGCCGTGTCGTACAACCGGGCGCGCGCGGTGGTGAACCGCAGCCGGAGGGCGCGGCCGTCGCCGAGGAGGGGTTCGACGCGGTCGAGTACGGGGCCGATGCGGCCGGGTTCGGCCTCGGCGAGGCGGAGGGCGTCGGCGAGGTCGAGGAGGGCGGGGGCGCTCTCGTGGAGGGTGAGGGCGGCGGTGAGCTCCCCGGCGGCCGCGTCGCCGTCGCCTCGGGCGAGGAGCAGGCGGCCGCGGCGCAGGTGGAGGGTGTGGCGGGCGGTTTCAGGCCAGCGGTCGGCGTCCTCGGCGAGTGCGGTGAGGGCCGCGTCGAGGTGGCCGGTCTCCTCGGTGTCGCGCCACAGCGCGTGGTGGACGACGGCGAGTTCGAGCCGGGCCTCGGCCCAGGCCTCGTCGCCGGGAGGGGCGAGTTCCCCGGCGCGTACGAGCGTGTCGGCGGCCTCGCCGAGGAGTTCCGGGCGGCGGCCCGTACGCCGGGCGGCGGCGGTGCCCGCCTCGGCGTACAGGGCGCGGGCGAGGACGATCCTGGCCTCGACCGGTTCGGCGGGGAGCGCCGCCTCGGCGCGTTCGCGGGCGCCCGCGAGGAGGGCGGGGTCGGACTGGCCCCGGCCCTGCGCGAGGAGGCGGCGGGCTTCGGTGAGCGGGTCGGGGGTGATGAGGTCGGGGTGGTAGAAGCGGAGTACGCGCGCGGGGATACGGGCGAAGAGTTCGGTCTCGGCGCCGTCCGGCCCGAGGGGCTCGTCGGTCTCGTCGGTGTCGTGGGTGCTGCGGGTGGTCTCGCCCGGGAGGCCGGCGTGGCCGGTTCCGGTCGCGGGGTGCCGTCCGGTCCATCGCTCCGGGTCCGGGACGGTCCCGCTCCCGGTCTCCGGCTCCGCTCCCGCGAGGCGGGCGGCGGCGAGCGCGGGGAAGTTGCGCATGCCCTGGCCGAAATTGCGCTCCACGTACGCGGAGCAGTGCTTGAGGACGAGGGCGGCGGCGCTGGGGTCGAGCGAGCCGAGGAAGTGCTGCTGGATGCCGGGCGGATAGCTGAAGCAGGGGTACGGGGTGGGTCCCGGCAGCCGTCGCAGGAGGCCGCTGAGCAGGACCTCGGCCAGCTCCATGGGCCCGGTGTCGGGCAGCATGGCGCGCTGGACGAGCTGCATGACGGGCAGGGTCAGCGGGGCCGCCGCGAGATGGACGGCGAGCCGGAGCGCGCCGGGTGAGGCGCCGGCCCGGAAGGCACGCAGGAGGTCCTCGTCGCTCCGGGGGGCGCGGGGGGTTCTGGCCGCGCGCGGCTCGACCGGTGCGGACGGCTCTACTTGCTCGACCGGTGCGGGCGGGGCGGGCGGGGCGGGCCGTTCGGGCGGTTCGGGCGTGAGCCAGGCGGCCCAGCCGCGTACGGCGTTGCCGCCGTGCCCGGTGTGGAGCCGGGTCCAGGAGGCGAAGGCCTCGGGCGTCGGGGTGAGCACGGGGACGGCCCGGCGGCCGGGGGCCCGGGGTCCCCAGGGTTCGTCGTCGGAGCGGAAGACCGTGTGGCCGCCGGGGGTCGCGGACCGCTGGAAGGTGCCGGGTTCGGCGGGGAGTCCGGTACGGGGCCAGAGGCGCGGCGGCAGGGGCTGGACGAGGGCGAGCGGGGAGCGGCGGGGCCACCGGCTCAGGAAGCGCTGGGCGGCGCCGCGCTGCCAGAGGGGTCCGACGCAGTCGCTGACGACCAGGGTGAACCGGCGGCCGGCGGGGTCGTGGAGCTGGTCGACGGGGCGCAGCCGGGGCCTGCCGTCGGCGCCGGAAGTGGTGGTGACGAGCGGGGGGCCTTCGCCGGTGTCGTACAGGCGGTGCACCTGGACGTCCCGGAAGGCACCGGACTGCTGGCAGGCCTGGCGGAGTTCCTCGACCATCCGGCTCCAGACGACCATGGCGGGTCCGGTGTCCATGAGGAGCTGGATGTCGGGACGGCGTCCGGCGGTGGGCCGCAGGACGGGGGTGAGGATGCCGGCGGCGGCGCTGCGTTCGGCCGTGGCCTCCTCGTCGAGGGTGCCCTCGCCGGGGCGGTGCGGGGCGAGGGCGTAGTCGCGCAGGGGGCGTAAGGCCTTCTGGAGGCCCAGGAGTCCGGGCAGGGCGTTGGCGCCGGGGGCGCGGACGGGCAGCGTCGCGCCCCGCTCCGTACGCCGTGCGCCGCCGCCGGCTCCGGGCAGTCCGGTCGCCATGTGCAGGGAGACGGACTCGCGGACGCCGGACCCGGCCGGCCGGCCCGCGGCCCCTTCCGTCCCTGCCGCCCCTTCCGTTCCCCGGCCCTCGGTTACGGCCCCGGTCCCGCCCGTGCGGGTCGGGTCCCGGTGTCCGGCGGCGCGGCGCGGACCGTCGGAGGCGTCCTCGGCCGTCTCCTCCGGCGGGCCGGTGTCCGGGCTTCCCGGCCCGTCCTGCTCGCGCGGGACGGGGCCGGGAAGCCACCGGGCCAGCCAGAGGGCGTCCGCGATGTCCTCGGCGGTGGGGTCCTGGCCACCGGCCCGCAGTCTGCGGGTGAGTTCCTCCAGATGCATCCGGTGCATCCGACCGTCACCTCGGCTGATCGAGCGGTTGCATGAGCATGTCGGCGATGCGTTCCCTGGTGACCCGTTCGGCGCGGGACGCGTGCTGGGTCAGATAGAGGGCGTTGAGGAGCTGGTCGGTGGCGATCACCTCGCCGGGCTCGCGGTTGAGGAACCGCTGGACGAGGCCCTGCTCCCCCTCCCCTCCGGCCGCGTCGGTCCCGAGGTGGGCCTCGATCATGGCGCGGAGCTGCTCCTCGCCGGGCGGTTCGAGTTCCAGGCGGATGCAGCGGCGCAACAGGGCGGCGGGGAAGTCCCGTTCGCCGTTGGAGGTGAGCACGATGAACGGGAAGGTGGTGCAGCGGATCCGGCCGCCGAGCACCGCCACCTTGCGGCCGTCGTCGCTGAGCACCTCGACGACGGGCTCGCGGTCGGCGAGCCGCTCCAGCTCCGGAATGGCGAACTCGCCCTCCTCCAGGGCGTTCAGGAGGTCGTTCGGCAGGTCGAGGTCGCTCTTGTCGAGCTCGTCGATGAGCAGCACCCGGGGCTGCTCGGAGGGGAGCAGCGCGGTGCCGAGCGGTCCGAGCCTGATGTACGAGCCGATGCCGGCCGGGGCCGCGGCGGCGGAGCCGGGCGATCCGGTCTGGGCGCGCTCCAGCTGGACGTCCTGGAGCCTGCCGATGGCGTCGTACCGGTAGAGGCCGTCCTGAAGGGTGGTGCGGCTGACGATCGGCCAGCGGAGCACCCGCCCGAGGCGTAGTTCGTGGGCGACGGCGTGGGCGAGGGTCGACTTGCCGGTGCCGGGGTTGCCGGTGACGAGGAGCGGACGCCGCAGGTACAGGGCGGCGTTGACCGCGTCCGTCTCCGCGGGCCGGGGGTGGTGGTTCTGGACGAGTCTGCGTTTGACGCCGAGGCGCCGGTCGGACCCGGCCAGGGTGTCGTCCGGGCTGCCCGACGAGAAGTCGCGCCAGGGCGGCGGGGCGGGCAGCCGCTGTATCTCGTCGTGCGGAAGACCGGCACCACGGTAGATCCGCCAATCGTTCACGATGGACTCCTCCTGGCTGTGGTGTCGATGCCGGGCCCGTCGAAGGTACCGCCCGGGGCCGGGGCCTGCCGATGCCGTAACCGGACGGATCGCGAGAGTGTCGTCCCGGTGGCCGCTCCGGTCACTGCTCCCCCTCCCCGAGCAGGGGTGGGGCCTCCAGGCGCCCGCCGTGCGGGGGCCGGTCGGGCGGGTCGAGCAGGACCGCGACGGTCTCGGCCCACGCGTGCGCGGCCCGCGCCTCGGGTCCGGCCGCCCGGTCCGTCGCGCGGGTGCGCAGGGAGCGGACGGGTCCGCGTACGCCCCAGGCGGTGAGGGCGGTGGTGAGCAGCTGGTCGGCGCGCTCGTGGAACTCCGCGCAGTCGGTGTGGTCGTGGGCGCCGGTCCGCCAGAGCGCGAGCGGATGGCCCGCGGCGAGGGCCGCGTTCATCGCCATGAGCCCGTCGCCGCTGCCCACATGGCCGCAGTAGACGGGGACGGTGCCGGGCTCGGAGTCGCGGAGCCGGTCGTACGTCTCCGCCCAGGTCTCCCGGCGCACGCGCGCGGTGTGGGCGTCCGGGCCGGCGCCCGGCACCTCGGCGCGCAGCGGGGTGGCGCGGAGCGGGCCGCGCTCCCCCGCCTCCCAGCGCTCGCGCCATTCGGGGGCCGGTTCCCGGTCGTGGCGGCGGGCGTCGCGGATGACGACGATGCGGCGCTGGCCGAGGGTGGTCGCCCAGGCCTCCTCGGGGCCGAGCGGGGCTTCGAGCCGCCAGGTGTCGAGGGGCAGGTCGAAGAGCTCGCGCGGCAGCACCGCCTCCACGGCGGCCAGGTGCGGTCCGCTGTCGCCGCGCCGCAGGGCGTCCGCGAGCGGTGCGCGCAGGGTCTCCTTGAGGCGGGCCCGCTCGACGCCCCGGTCGTCGCAGTGGAGCGGGCTGACGGTGTGTCCGTCGAGGAGGAGCTTGACCCGCCACGGGTAGTGCTGGCCCCAGCGGGGGGTGTCGATCTCCAGGAGGACGTCGGCACGCGCGCGGGGTTCCCGTACGGAGAGGGGACCCTGCCTGCCCGGGCCGATGAGCCGGTCGATCTCGCGCCGCAGGTGCCGGTCGGCGTCGCCCGACTTGTCGACGATCCAGCGGGTGAGCGCCGTGGTGTCGGCCCGGTCGCCGTACCTCGCGCCGACGTGCCGGGCGACATGGGCCGCGTACAGGAGCACCGCGTCCAGGTCGAGGTCGCGGACGCCGTCCCTGCGGGGCGCCCGCAGGCCGCGCAGGAGTCCGGCGCCCTCGCTCCAGGTGCGCGGGTCGTCCTCCAGGGCGTCCGGCAGGTCGTCGTCCCTGATCCAGGCCTTCACCTGGTCGATCAGGTCCATGATCTCGCCGGGTGCGGTGGGCGCGGGGAGTTCGGCGAAGTGCCCGTACAGCTGGGTGCGGTGGCCGGGGCTGACCCCCTCGGCGCCGGACAGTTTCCGCTGGGCCCGGGTCCAGTCGGGCCGGTCGTCGAGCAGGCTGTAGCGGGCCAGGTGGTACCGGTCGTGGGCGCGCAGCGCCTCGCCCATGGCCTCGCCGCCGGGGAGGTCGTGGAGCCCGCGCAGGGCGGTGACGGGGACGACCGCGCCGCCGTCGCGCCCGCGGCCCTTGTTGAGGCCGACGACGGCGTTCTGCTGGTGGTCGACGACGGGCCCGCCCGAGCAGCCCGCGACGGGCATGACCCAGTCGGTGATGAGGGCCTTCCCGTCGCTTCCGATCAGGGTGCCGTGGACGTGCCGGATGCCGAGCTCGCCGGTCTCACGGGACCAGCCGTGCAGTCCGACGGGGGTCGGGGGCACGGGCGGGCGCTCGCTGAGGCGCACGCAGGACGCCTTCTGCGCGCCGGGGACCCGAACGAGCGCGAGGTCGGGGAAGGCCCACCGGTCCGGCGGGTCGTCGGGCCGGTCGGGGCGCGGCAGGGCGAGCACGACGGTGCCGGTGGTCTCCCGGGTGGTCGTGCCGTCCTCCCAGGTGATGCCGACGGCCGGCTCGCTCCTCCACACCGCGCTTCCCCCCTCGGCCACGACATGGGCGCAGGTCAGCACCCAGCCGGGGGCGATGAAGAAGCCGGTGCCCCAGTACCGGTCGCCGTGCGGGTCATACCCGCAGCCGGGAGCCGCGATGCGTACGAGTGCGGGGCGCACGAGAGCGTCGAGGGCGCTCATGGCGCTCATGCGGTCCCGTCGGCCGCCGGACGCGCGCGTGGGACCGGGGCGGGGTGGGCGTCCGGGGCCGGTTCGGGGCGGGCGGCCGGGTTGCTTCCGGCGCTCTCGTCCGCGGGTGCGGGGCTCTCGTCCGCGGGTGCCGGGCCCGGTTCGGTCCAGGTGAGGGAGACGTTCACGGAGGCCGTGCCCGAGCCGTCCGCGAGGACCCCGATCACCTTCCCGGACTGCGCCGACAGTTCGATGCCGAAGCTGACGGCGACCTCCACCGGCCCCTGCGGGTCGAGTCCGGCGCGCAGCGAGCCGACCACGCCGCGCACGACGTCGGTGAGCCCTCCGGCCATCGAGACCACGCGGTCCCTGACGCCGGTGTCCTGGAACCCGCCTCCCCCGCCGAGTTCCTGCACGTCGCCGACCCGGGCCCACACAGGCGTCCCGTCGTCCAGCCGAATTCGAGCGATCCCGTGTGCCACAGCGCCCCCCGCTCCCCGAAACGATGATGGGGAAGGCTAGTCGGTGGGACTGACGGGCGACAGGGGACGGGAGAGGTACGGCCTATCCTGAGCGCATGTACTTCACCGACCGTGGCATCGAGGAACTGGCGAAGCGGCGAGGCGAGGAGGAGGTCACCTTCGAGTGGCTCGCCGAGCAGCTGCGCACGTTCGTCGACCTCAACCCCGACTTCGAGGTGCCGGTCGAGCGCCTCGCGACCTGGCTCGCGCGTCTGGACGACGACGAGGACGAGGACGAGTAGGAGCGGGAAGCCGGGCCGCACGCGCGTGCGAGGGTCAGGCCTCCCGCGCGCGTCCCCGCCCCCCGTACGCGCGCCCTTCGCCCCCGTACGCGCCTCCCGCCCGGTCCGTCCCGGGTCACGCCTCCCGTAGCCGGTCGTAGGCGAGTCCGAGTGTTCCGTGCGCGACGAGCAGCGCCCCGGCCGTCGCCCAGCCGCCGCTGCGCCGGCCGCAGCCCCAGAGCAGCAGCGGCAGTCCCGCCGCGAGCTGCGCGCCGCCGAGTACGCGCGCCTTGGGGCCGCGCAGGTACGGCCCGAGGGGGCCGGCCTCCACCGCGTCGAGTTCGGCGCGTACGACGCTTCGCCCGCCGGACTCTTCGAGCTGCTCGGCGCCGTGGGCCAGGGCGGCGGAGCGGAGCCGGTCGGGGCTCTCGCCGGGGCGGAGGCCGGTCGGCAGGGTGAGCCCGGTGCGGCCGAGGACGGCGATGACGCCGAGGAGCCGGCTGGGGGCGTCGGCGTCCCGGTCGGGCGCCATGAGCGGCTCCAGGGCCTGTACGTCGAGAACGGGGTCGAGGGCGAGCCGGGCGGCGAAGGTGCGCATGGCCTCGTCCTCGCCGACGGGTGTGCCGTCCGCGAGCCAGGTGTAGCCGACCGTACGGCGGAAGCCGGCGGCGAGCGTGAGCCCGGCCCTGTCCCGGTCCCACCAGAACGCGACGACGGGCCAGGTCGCGGCCGACACGGCGAGGGCGGTGGCCCAGCCGGTGACGACCTGTTCGACGGCCTCGCCGCCGTGGAGCCAGGGCTTCCCCTCCGGGACGACCACGCTCCAGCCGTCGCCCGCCGGGGCGAGGAGGAGCTGTTCCCCGAGCAGCTGGGCGGACGGGCGGACCGCGGGGGGATCGGCGCGGCAGAGCAGCAGCGCGCCGGCGGGGCTCGGTCCGGATGTCGCGTTCATGGCCCCCACGCTAGGGCAGTTTGTCCGCATTCGTTGGTGATTACGCACCCTGTCAGGGGGCCGGTCAGGGGAGAGTCAGGGTTGACTTCCCTTTGGCGCGATATATCGTGTCTAGCGAGATACGCGATATGTTGCGTTGCCGAAACGGGAGGTCAGCACCATGACAGAGTGGTCCGTCACCGAGCCGACGAAGCTGGCACCGGCCGACCCCGTGACCCGCCTCCAGGTCCGCATCGTCAACGGCACGGTGAACGTGGTGGGGACGGACGAGAGTTCCGCCCGCGTGGAGATCTCGGAGATCGAGGGCCCGCCGCTGATCGTGTCGCAGGACGGCTCCACCCTGACCGTGAGCTACGAGGACCTGCAGTGGAAGAGCATCCTCAAGTGGCTCGACCGCAAGGAGTACCGGCGCCGGGCCGTCGTCTCCGTCGCCGTCCCCGCGGGCGTCGACGTCGAGGTGGGAGTGGTCGGCGCCGAGGCCGTCGTCACCGGCATCAGAGGGCGTACGGAGGTGCGCGGCGTCACCGGCGACACGACCCTCCTCGGCCTCTCCGGCCCGGTCCGCGCCGAGAGCGTCTCGGGCAACCTGGAGGCCCAGTCGGTCACCGGCGCCCTCCGGGTCAACTCGGTGACCGGGGACGTGACGGTGATCGAGGGCGCGGGCGCCTCAGTGAAGGCGGAGACGGTCAGCGGCGACATGGTCATCGACCTGGACCCGGCCGACCTCGACGGGCCGCCGGCCGACATCCGGCTCGCCAGCGTCTCCGGCGAGGTCGCCATCCGACTCCCGCACTCCGGGGACGCCCGGGTCGAGGCGAGCACCACGAGCGGCTCCCTGGCGACCGCCTTCGACGACCTGCGGGTCGGGGGCCAGTGGGGCACCAAGTCCGTCACCGGCACCCTCGGTTCAGGCCGGGGCACCCTCAAGGCGACGACCGTCTCCGGCTCCATCGCCCTGCTCCGGCGCCCCGAGCCGGACGGCGACACCGACTCCCCCTCCTCCCCCACCCCCTCCGCGACCGGAAAGGTGCTCTGACATGCCGCCCGTCTTCGCGCACGGCCGCCTCCGTCTCTATCTGCTCAAGCTGCTCGACGAGGCCCCGCGCCACGGCTACGAGGTGATCCGCCTCCTGGAGGAGCGCTTCCAGGGGCTCTACGCGCCCTCCGCGGGCACGGTCTACCCGCGCCTCGCCAAGCTGGAGGCCGAGGGCCTCGTCACCCACGCGAGCGAGGGAGGCCGGAAGGTCTACTCGATCACCGACGCCGGCCGCGCCGAGCTGGCCGGGCGCGGCGCCGAACTGGACGACCTGGAGCGGGAGATCCGCGAATCGGTGTCGGAGCTCGCGGCGGAGATCCGCGACGACGTGCGCGGCGCGGCCGGCCGGGTGCGCAGCGAGATGCGCGCGGCGGCGGGCCGGACCCGGACGGCGGAGTCCACCTCGTTCGCCGACGCCAAGGAGGAGCTGCGCCGGGTCGGGCAGGAGTGGAAGGAGCAGGCCCGCCAGGCCCGCGCCGAGGCGAAGTCCGCCCGCCACCAGGCGAAGGAGTTCCAGCGGATCGCCCAGCAGGTGCAGGAGGAGGTCCAGGACCGCTTCTCGCGGGGCGACTGGCCCAAGGGCGTCTGGGAGGGTCTCTCCGGCATCACGGCCCAGCTCGGCGACCTCGTGACGGGCACGACCCACCCGAAGGCCGCCGGTCAGGAGCCGCCGTTCACGACGGCCCCGGTCGGCGAGGTGCCGGAGTGGGCGCGGGACACGGACGGCTCGGGCGACCCGGCCCGTGACCTCGACCGGCTCCTCGACCGCTTCCGCGACGAGATCCGGGACGCGGCCCGGGACCACGGGGTGAGCCGGGACCAGCTGGCCGAGGCCCGCGACCAGCTGTCCACGGCGGCCATCAGAATCACCGGCCTGCTGGGGTCGCGCCGCCCCTCGGCGTGAGCCGGAGGGGCGGCGGCGGTCGGCGTCACGGGGCTGCCGAGCCCCGCGCCGCTCCGCATGACCGCAGGCGCTGGGCCTCAGCCTCGGGTGGCCGTCACCGTCACCCGGGTGCCAGGGGCCGCGAGGACCAGGGCCCTGCCCGGGGACGTGCGGAGCACGAGCGCCCCGGTCCCGGCCGTCACCCGCCAGGTGCCGGGCGGCAGGGAGAGCTCGGTGGCCCGGGGGCCGCGCCGCCCGGCGGAGTCGTACGACAGGCGATAGGTCCCGGTCCCCGCGTCGTACACGGCGGAGCGGACCGTCCCGGCGACGGCCTCGGCGTACGGCTCCGCGGTCAGCTCCTTGTTCGTACGGAAGGCCCCGGCGCCGTCCACGGCGCAGTAGCCGCCGCCGTAGCACCAGACGTAACCCGCCCAGCCCGAGCCGTAGCGGCCCAGGGAGGCCATGGCCTCGCGGTAGAAGCGGTTCATGAGCGGAAGGGAGTTGTTGAGCGGCCCCCACTCCCCCACGACGACGGGCACCTTGTACTCCTGGGGGTACTGGGTGACGGCCTGCTCGTAGGTCTCGATCCAGCGGGCGGCGGGGTCGTAGTCGGCGCCCGCCTCCATGCCGGTGTTGTAGAAGTGCGGCGCGTAGACGATCTTCGGGTCGTCGATGCGACCGAGGCCGGTGGGCACGCCCTCGCCCACGATCGGGGTCGGCTCGACGAAGACCCAGGTGGACGGGTCGACGGAACGGACCGCGTCCGCGAGGCGGTTGTACATCGGGGTGAGCTGGTCCCGTTCGATGCGCCGGGCCGCCGTCGCCAGGTCCTCGCCCTCCCGCACCTCACCCATCGGCTCGTTGATCAGGTCGTAGCCGATGACGGCCGGGTGGTCCTCGAAGCGGTCGGCGAGCAGCCGCCACATGCGGGCCTGGGCGCGCCGGAGGTCCTCGTCCTCGTAGAGGTGGGTGAAGGCGCGCTGGACGGCGGGTTCGAAGTACTCGGAGAACCAGTCGTCCGGGTGCGGGGTGAAGGGCAGCCCGTCGGTCCTGGTGGCCCACGCGGGCACGCCCCTGTGGCCGAACGCGGGCCCGAAGACGTCCTGGTGGGCGTCGATCAGGACCTTGACGTCGTGCTTCTCGGCCCAGTCCAGGATCCGTTCGATCTTCCGCAGATAACCCTGGCTGTACTGGCCGGGCCGGGGCTCCAGATCGTCCCAGAAGACCAGGAGGCGGGCGAAGTTGAAGCCCTTGGCCCGCATGTCGCGGAAGTGCCGCTCGGTGATCGCGGAGAGGGCGGCGTCGCCGCGGTTCGCCTTGTCCTCGACGTTCCAGCCGCGCAGGGTGAGGGCGCGGCCGTGCTCGTCGGTGAGGGCGGGTATCCGGTCACCGCCGGGGCTCTCGGCGTGGGCGGCGCCGGTCGGGGCGAGCAGCGCGGCGACGACGGCGCCCACGGCAAGGGTGGTTCGCAACAAGGAGGACCTCCGGCACGACGAGGTGAACATCGCTCATGTTTCGCGTGCCGGAGATCCCATCAGTACTACTGACGAGTCATCAAGGGGTTGTCACGAGGACTTCAGGATGTCTTCAGGACGATCTTTCCGAAGAGCTCGCCGGAGGCCATCTTCTCGAAGCCCTCCCGGGCCCGGTCGAGCGGCAGGATCTCGTCGACGACCGGCCGGACGCCCGTGGCCGCGCAGAAGGACAGCAGGTCCTCCAGCTCGTCCTTGGAGCCCATGGTGGAGCCGACGACCTTCAGCTCCAGGAAGAAGATCCGGGTCAGCTCGGCGTGCGCGGGCCGGTCACCGCTCGTGGCGCCCGAGATGACGAGCGTGCCGCCCGGCCGCAGCGACTTGACCGAGTGGGACCAGGTGGCGGCGCCGACGGTCTCGATGACCGCGTCCACCCGCTGCGGAAGCCGCGCGCCCGGCTCGTACGCCTCGACGGCGCCCAGCTCGACGGCCCGCTTGCGCTTGGCCTCGTCGCGGCTGGTGGCGAAGACCCGCAGGCCCGCGGCCTTGCCGAGGACGATCGCGGCGGTGGCGACACCGCCTCCCGCGCCCTGGACGAGCACCGAGTCCCCGGGCCGTACCCCGGCGTTGGTGAAGAGCATGCGGTACGCCGTCAGCCAGGCGGTGGGCAGGCAGGCGGCCTCCTCGAAGGACAGCTCCTTCGGCTTGGGCAGCACGTTCCAGCGGGGCACGGTCACCCGCTCGGCGAAGGTGCCCTGGTAGCGCTCGGTGAGGATGGACCGGGGCTCGTCCGGACCGACGCCGTGGCCCGTCTGGCCGATCACGGAGTGCAGGACGACCTCGTTGCCGTCCTCGTCGATGCCGGCGGCGTCGCAGCCGAGGATCATCGGCAGCTTCTCCTCGGGCAGCCCGACCCCGCGCAGCGACCACAGGTCGTGGTGGTTGAGCGAGGCGGCCTTGACGGTGACGGTGGTCCAGCCCGGCCGCGCCTCGGGTTCGGGGCGTTCGCCCAATTCGAGGCCGTTCAGCGGCTGGTCGCGGTCGATTCGGGCAGCGTAGGCAGCGAACATGGCCCCGACCCTAGGGCGCCGCGGACGGCGAGGGGAACCACGCCCCGGTGTGACCCATGTCGCCCGGAGCCCGCCCCCACCGCCCCGCCCCACACGAAAGGGCCCCGTCCCGACGTACGGAACAGGGCCCTTCGACGTACCGGCAGACGTACCGACGCGAGGACACCACCAGGCGCCGTACCCGCACAAGGCACAGCACCAGGCGCGTGCCCGCGCACCGGGCACACCGCCGTCCGCGCGCGTCAGCGGCGGGCGACGCCCTCGGCGCGGGCGGCGGCGGCGACCGCGGCCGCGACGGCCGGGGCGACCCGCTCGTCGAACGGCGACGGGATGACGCAGTCGGCGGCGAGCTGGTCGGTGACGACGTCCGCGATCGCGTTGGCCGCGGCGATCTTCATGCCCTCGGTGATCCGGGAGGCCCGGACCTGGAGCGCGCCGGCGAAGATGCCGGGGAACGCGAGGACGTTGTTGATCTGGTTCGGGTAGTCCGAACGGCCGGTCGCCACGACGGCCGCGTACTTGTGCGCGACGTCGGGGTGGACCTCGGGGTTCGGGTTGGCCATGGCGAACACGAACGCGTTCGGGGCCATGGAGGCGACGGCCGCCTCGGGGACCGTACCGCCCGAGACGCCGATGAAGACGTCCGCGCCGGCGAGGGCGCTCTCCAGGGAGCCGGTGAGGCCGGCCTTGTTGGTGAGCTCCGCGATCTCGCGCTTGACGTCCGTGAGGTCCTCACGGTCGCGGCTGACGATGCCCTTGCGGTCGGCGACGGCCACGTCTCCGAGGCCCGCCTCCAGGAGGAACTTGGCGATGGCGACTCCGGCCGCGCCGGCGCCGGAGATGACCGCGCGCAGCTCGCCGAGGCCCCGGCCGGTCAGCTTCGCCGCGTTGCGGAGGGCGGCGAGGGTGACGATGGCGGTGCCGTGCTGGTCGTCGTGGAAGACGGGGATGTCGAGGCGCTCCTGGAGCTTGCGCTCGATCTCGAAGCACCGCGGCGCCGAGATGTCCTCCAGGTTCACTCCGCCGAAGGACGGGGCGAGCCGGACGACGGTCTCGACGATCTCGTCGGTGTCGGTGGTGGCGAGGGCGATCGGGACCGCGTCCACGCCGCCGAACTGCTTGAAGAGGATGGCCTTCCCCTCCATGACCGGGAGGGAGGCCTCCGGGCCGATGTCGCCGAGGCCGAGCACTGCCGTACCGTCGGTCACGACCGCGACGACCTGGGACTTCCAGGTGTAGTCGTTGACCAGCTCGGGCTGCTCGGCGATCGCGGTGCACACCTTGGCGACGCCGGGCGTGTACGCGAGGGACAGGTCGTCCTTGTCCCGCAGGGGGACGGTGGCCTGGATGGCCATCTTGCCGCCCCTGTGGAGGGCGAAGACAGGATCGAAGAGCTCCTCCGGAGCTCCTTCCGTACCACTGTCGTTGCGAGGATTGACGATCTCCGCTGCCATTGGGTTGAACCCCTTAAGTCTGCTTCATTTGAGGGTGGCCACTCCTGGTTGAGGAGGGGTGGGGAGGCACCGCGGCCGCCGTGTCTGGCAGCCGCTCGGGCGCGCCGCACAACGCGCCCTGAGCCCCGGATGAGGGGTGTAAGGATCCTTCTTACCGGACGGACGGCACCGCAGACGAGTCCATATCCGCTCGGTGACGCGACTCATACCGAGCGCATCCGGACGGGGACGGAGAACGACACGTCACCCGATGTCCCGATAGATGCTTCCCCCACCCGATTGGCGGTTTTCGGATCGTCCGAATGGCGAGATCAACAGAAGATTCTTCGGTGGCGGGGAAGGGATCCAGGAGAAGATCCGGCCCTGATGTACCGGCCTGTCGGCATTCGGCCGTCACCCGTTACCCGATTTTGACATCCGAGGCCGTCGGTTTGGGGCGGTCCGAATGGCAAGATGCCGTAATCACACGAGGTCACGACACTCGAAGAGATGTACGTGCCTGCTGGCAACTCCCTCACACGCCGGAGGAACCCGATCATGACCGCACGCTCCACGCGCTGTACGACCGCCAAGACCCGCACGTCCCGTCTTGCCGCGGTCGCCGCCGCCGCGGTCGTCGGCTCCGTGCTGCTGACCGCCTGCGGTGACCAGACCGAGGGCGGTTCCGCGACCCCGACGAAGGACGGCGGCTCCGCCAACGCGGCCCCGCTCTTCTCGAAGCTGCCCGCCGACATCCAGAAGGCCGGTGTCATCAAGGTCGGCACCGACGCCTCGTACGCTCCGATGGAGTTCACCGAAAACGGCAAGATCGTCGGTGTCGACCCCGACATCGCCCAGGCCCTGAGCAAGCAGCTCGGCGTCGAGTTCAAGTTCACCTCGGGCACCTTCGACGGCCTGATCACCTCGATCTACACCGGCCGCCAGGACCTGATCATGTCCTCGATGACCGACAACAAGAAGCGCCAGGAGGGCCTGGACGACAGCGGGAAGAAGATCGGCAAGGGCATCGACTTCGTCGACTACTTCAGCTCCGGCGTCTCCCTCCTGGTCAAGAAGGGCAACCCGCAGAACGTCAACTCCCTCGACGACCTCTGCGGCAAGACCGTCGCCGTCCAGCGCGGCACGATCTACGAGGACACCTTCAAGGCCCAGGCCACGAAGTGCGGCGCGAAGAAGCTGACGATCCAGGCCTTCGACAGCGACGCCGAGGCCCAGACCCGCGTCAAGGCCGGCGGCGCCGTGGCCGACCTGAACGACTACCCGGTGGCCGCGTACATCGCGAAGACCTCGGGCGGCGGCAACGACTTCGAGGTCGTCGGCAGCCAGAGCGACGTCGGCCTCTTCGGCATCGGCGTCTCGAAGGAGAACACCCAGCTCCGCGACGCCGTCAAGGAGGCGCTCGACGCCATCATCAAGGACGGCACCTACGCCGAGGCCCTGAAGAAGTGGGACGTCGAGGACAGCGCCGTCAAGTCGGCCACCGTCAACGCCGGCAAGTGACCTCCCCGCTCCACTGAAGGGCAGTCGTCGTGACTGACAAGATCAGCAAGGACCCGGCCGCCGCTCCGGCCGGGCCCGGCGCCTCGGGCAACCCGTACGAGGCGATCAAGGCCATCCCCGTGCGGCACTACGGGCGCTACGTCAGCGCCGTCGTGGTCGTCGCCCTGCTCGGCTGGCTCGTCTACGCCTTCTCCCAGGGCAACATCCTCTGGGACACGGTGTGGGACAAGGTGTTCGACACCTCGGTCATCAGCGGCCTGTGGAACACCATCATCATCAGCGTCGCGTCCATGGCCCTGGGCCTGGTCCTCGGCGTCGTCTTCGCGGTGATGCGGCTCTCCAAGAACCCGGTGACGGGTGCGGTCGCCTGGCTCTACATCTGGTTCTTCCGCGGCACACCGGTCTACGTGCAGCTGCTCGTCTGGTTCAACCTGTCGCTGATCTTCGAGTACATCGACCTCGGGCCGATCTACAAGAACGAGACCGTGGACGTCATGACGCCGTTCATGGTGGCGCTGCTCGGTCTCGGCCTCAACGAGGGCGCCTACATGGCGGAGATCGTCCGCGCGGGCATCCAGTCGGTCGACGAGGGCCAGACCGAGGCGGCGCACGCGCTCGGCATGTCCCAGACGAAGACCATGGGCCGCATCGTCCTTCCGCAGGCCATGCGGGTGATCGTGCCGCCGACGGGCAACGAGTTCATCAACATGCTGAAGACCTCGTCGCTGGTCTCGGCCGTGCAGTACACCGAGCTGCTCCGGGCCTCCTCGAACATCGGCAACACCGCCGGTGCCGTGATGGAGATGCTCTTCGTCGCCTCCATCTGGTACCTGGCGCTGACCAGCGTGTTCAGCGTCGGCCAGTACTACCTGGAGCGCCGATTCGCCCGAGGTTCGCTCCGTAGCCTGCCGCCCACCCCGTGGCAGCGGATCAAGACGAACATGACCACGTTCAAGCGCTCCCCGGAGGCATCGGCATGACCGGCCAGCCCATGGTCAAGGCGGAGGGCGTCCACAAGTCGTACGGCGCCGCCCACATCCTCCGTGGCATCGACCTCGAAGTGCAGAACGGCGAGGTCTTCTGCCTCGTCGGCCCGTCCGGCTCCGGCAAGTCGACCTTCCTCCGGTGCATCAACCACCTGGAGCGGATCGACGGCGGCCGCCTTTCGGTCGACGGCCAGCTGGTCGGCTACCGGCAGAAGGGCGACAAGCTCTACGAGCTGAAGGACAGCGAGGTCGCGGTCCAGCGCCGTGACATCGGCATGGTCTTCCAGCGCTTCAACCTCTTCCCGCACATGACGGCCCTCGGCAACGTCATGGAGGCGCCCATCCAGGTGAAGGGCGAGTCCAAGGCCGTGGCGCACGAGCGGGCCGTGCGGCTGCTCGACCGGGTCGGCCTCGGGGACAAGATGGGGAACTACCCGTCCCAGCTCTCCGGCGGCCAGCAGCAGCGCGTCGCCATCGCCCGCGCGCTGGCGATGGAACCGAAGCTGATGCTCTTCGACGAGCCGACCTCGGCGCTCGACCCGGAGCTGGTGGGTGACGTCCTCGACGTCATGCGGGACCTCGCCGAATCGGGCATGACGATGATCGTCGTCACGCACGAGATGGGCTTCGCCCGCGAGGTCGGCGACTCGCTGGTCTTCATGGACGGCGGCGTGGTGGTCGAGTCCGGCAACCCGCGGGACGTCCTGGGCAACCCGCAGCACGACCGGACGAAGGCGTTCCTGTCGAAGGTGCTGTAGGCGGCGGTACGTGAGGAAGGGGCGGTACGGGATTCCCGTACCGCCCCTTCTCCTGTCCCGGCGTCTACTTCACGGCAAGGAGCAGGGTGTCGGAGGGCGAGGCCCAGACGGCCCTTGCCTCGCCGAATCCGGCGGCGCGGAGGGTGTCGGCGTGCCAGCGCGGGGAGGGCATGTCGCCGTCGGCGTGCTCGCCGTAGATCTCGAAGCGGCGGGCGGTGGGCTCGGCGAGGACGGGGTCCTTGCCGGCGAGGGCCCACCACTCGGCCCAGTCGAGGGCGCCGCCGGCCTTCGCGCGGTCCATGACGGCGTGGCGCTGCGCCCGCTCGGCGGCGTTGATACGGGGGGTGGCGTCGTCGATCATGTGGTCGGCGTTCATGAAGACGCCGCCGTCGCGGACGAGACCGGCGACCTGCCCGTAGAGGGCGGTCAGGGGCTCGCTGTGGAGCCAGTGGAGCGCGGTGGCGGTGAGGACGGCGTCGTACGAGTCGTGGGGCAGCTCGCGGACCCACGCGGGGTCCTTGAGGTCGGCGGTCACGAAGGTGACGCGCTCGTCGCCGGCGAAGTACCCCTCGGCGATGGCGAGCAGGGCGGGGTCGAGGTCGACGCCGACGCTGCTCGCCTCGGGGAACCTCTTGAGGAGCCTGTCCGTGATACTTCCCGTACCGCACGCGAGGTCGAGGACGCGGGGCTTCGGCCCCACCACGGCCTCGACCATGTCGAGCATCACCCGGAACCGCTCCTCACGGTCCGGCATGTACCACTCCTGCTGACGGTCCCAGCTCTGCTGCCAGGCCGCCCAGTCGGTTCCGGTCATCGCCGCTCCTCCCCCTCACGTAATACCCTGACAGGGATAACAGTCGTTACCCCTTTCGACCGAGACACTAGCCCGCCGGAGTAAGGACTACAAGTGGAACTGGCCTATTACTCGGATTACGCCGTGCGTCTGGTCAACACCGAGGAGCCGGCCCGCAGCAAGGACGCCCTCACCTCCGTCGAGGTCATCCGGGAGCTCTTCGGCCCCGCGACCCAGATGGCCCGCCGGGCGACCGACTCCGACGTCACCCGCTTCCGCGCGGTACGCGCCCGGCTGCGGGCGGTCTTCGCCGCGGCCGACGAGGGCGACCACACGGGAGCCGTGGACCTGCTGAACTCCCTGCTCCTGGAGTTCCCGGTGAGCCCGCAGATCTCGGGCCACGACATCCTCGACGAGGACGGCCGGCCGCGGTGGCACATGCACCTCGCCGACCACCCCTCGAACGCGACCGCGGGGTACGCGGCGATCGCCGCGATGGGCCTCGCCTTCCACCTGACGGAGTTCGGCGCGGACCGCCTCGGCCTCTGCCAGGCACCGCCCTGCCGCAACGCCTACCTGGACACCTCGACCAACCGCTCCCGCCGCTACTGCTCGGACCGCTGCGCGACCCGCGCCAACGTGGCCGCCTACCGGGCCCGCAAGCGCCTGGAGGCCGACCGGACGGACCGCACGGGCCTGACCGACGAGACCAGCCAGGAGAGCATCACCCCGGCCGACCGCTGACGGCCCGGCGTCACCGGCCGGTACCGCGCCCGCACCCGCCCGAGAACCAGCTCGGGCGGTACGGCGCCGAAGACCCGGCTGTCCCCCTCGGCGTCCGGGTTGTCCCCCAACACCCACCAGCCGCCGTCGCGTCGCTCGATCAGCCGCTTCACGATCAGCAGATCCTGCTGGAGCGGATGCCGCAGCACAGCCACACAGCCGGCCCGCAAACGTCCCCCGTACTGCACGAGCAGCTGGTCACCGTGCAGCAGCGTGGGCACCATCGACACCCCCGTGACCTCGGCGACCCCGAACGGAGCCCCGGCCTCCGCACCCCGTTCCCGCCCCGATTCCGTCATCCGGCACCTCCCGATCCGCCCGCGCGTCCACTCGTCCACTCGTACACGAGTCCCATGGTGACCCTGGACTTTTGACCTAAGCCCCAGGGGGCGCCCGCGAAAACGCCCTTCTCACCGAGTAATGTCCCACCTGAGAAGACGATCACGAGGAAGGACGGCACAATGCTCTCCCGCCTGTTTGCCCCCAAGGTGAAGGTCAGCGCCCACTGCGACCTCCCGTGCGGCGTGTACGACCCGGCCCAGGCCCGCATCGAGGCCGAGTCGGTCAAGGCTGTCCAGGAGAAGTACCTGGCGAACGAGGACGCGCACTTCCGCGCCCGCGCCACGGTCATCAAGGAGCAGCGCGCGGAGCTCGCCAAGCACCACGTCTCGGTGCTCTGGAGCGACTACTTCAAGGCCCCGCACTTCGAGAAGTACCCCGAGCTCAACCAGCTGGTCAACGACACCCTGAAGGCCCTCTCGGCCGCCAAGGCGTCGACGGACCCGAAGACGGGCGAGAAGGCGCTGGAGCTCATCGCCGAGATCGACCGCATTTTCTGGGAGACGAAGAAGGCCTGATCTTCTCGTTCCCCGTCCGAAGGGGCACGGCCGCCTGGCGGTCGTGCCCCTTCGGCGTTCGTGAAATGCCGTTCCGGGGCCGGTCGGGGTGGTCGTAGGCTTTCGGGATGATCACGCCCTCGTCCCCGCCGCTGCTTCCGGAAGACGCCCGCGCCCTTCAGGGCATGCTGCGGGCAAAGGTCGGGCCGGGGCTCAGCGAGAAGGAACTCGACGCGGTCGAGGCGCGGTTCGGGTTCGCGTTCGCGGCGGATCACCGGGTGTTCCTCGGCGCCGGGCTGCCCCGTGGGGGCGGGTGGCCCGACTGGCGGGACGGTGACCCGGAGGAGTTGGCCGAGCGGCTCCGGCGGCCGGTCGAGGGGGTGCTCTTCGACGTGGAGCGCAACGGCTTCTGGCATCCCTCCTGGCCTCCGAAGCCCTCGGGGACGGCCGAGGCGCTGCGGGTCGCACGGGCCGAGCTGGCGACCGTCCCCCAGCTGGTCCCGGTCTACAGCCACCGCTACCTGCCCGGCACCGCGGGCGAGTGGGGCCACCCCGTGCTGTCCGTCCACCAGACCGACATCATCTTCTACGGGAACGACCTCGCCGACTACGTCCGGCACGAGTTCACCGGCGGGGCCAGCAGCCTCATGCCCCGCGCGACCGTCGACTTCTGGTCGTACTTCGTGAACGGCGGTCCGGGCATCGACGTCACCGCGCCCACGCCGTTCACCCCCTATGCCGTCACCGCCCAGGAGGCCGTCGAGTGCCTTCGGATGCTGGCGGTCGAGCGCCTGATCGGCCGGCGGCACTTCCCGGAGCAGTTGATCGAAGCAGGGCTCACCGCGCTCGTACTCGATGTCGAGTCGGAGTCGCTGCCGCTGCTCGCCGGGCTGACGCGCGCCGAGCACGAGCAGGCCGGTGCGCTCTTCGACCGGGTCCTGGACGAACTGGGGCTTGTCGAAGGCCTTCCCGTCGATGACACCGACGTGCCGTGGGAGGCGGCCCGCTGGGAGCTCGTGCGGTGGTGGCTCCTGCTGATCGTGCGCGGGAGTCTGGACCCGGGGGCCGGCGGCGACCTGATCACGTACGACGGCTGGGCGTCGCTGGCCCGGCCGCAGGTGCTCAGACCGCTGTTCGACGCCGTCGAGGCGTACAACGACTGGGCCGCCGTCCGGAGCGGCGACGCCCGCGAGGAACTCGCGGGTGCGATCGTCCGGGAGGCCGAGCGGCTGCTCGCCGGGCCCTGGCCCGGGGGTCAGTCCTCCGTGGAGAGGGTGTAGCGGCGCTTCTCCTTGGAGGTGGCACCCAGGCGGTCGTAGAAGCGGATCGCGCTCTCGTTCCAGGCCGGCGTCTGCCATTGGATCTCGTCGAGACCCAGGATCCTGGCCTCGGTGCGGACCGCCGCCATCAGGAGGGGGCCCAGGCCGTGGCCTCTGCTGGATTCCGTGAGATAGAGGCAGTCCATGTGGAGGTACTCCGTGCCGTCCCAGGTGGAGAGCTCCGGGGCGCAGGTGGCGTAGCCCGCGACGGTGCCGTCGGGGAGGACGGCGAGCAGGCAGCGGAGCCGGGGCTCGGCTGGGACGAAGAGGAGGCGGGCCAGGCGGTCCGCCAGGCAGGGGGCCGGGGGCGCCGCCTTCTCGTACGCCGCGTGCTCGTCGATCAGTTCCACGAGCCGGGTGAGGTCCTCGGGACGTGCCTGCCGTACCGTCGCCCCTTCGCGCGTGCCCTCACGTTCGTTCATACCGCCATCATGCACGGCCCCACCGACAGCCCCGCCTCCGCTCCCTGGCGGCGTAACCACTCGCGGTACGGGGCGGCGCGCAGGGCCACCTCCCGGTAGGCCGCGGCGAGTTCCCCGTACAGCGTGTCCAGGGGCGCCCCGGGGCGCGCGTACAGCAGGAGCCGGACCGCCAGGGGGTCGCCCCGCAGGGGGCGGACGGCCATGTCCTCGTGGGGGATCGAGGTCGGCTGGCAGGGTGCGACGGCCTCGCCGAGGACGATGAGGGAGGCGGCCGTGTGGTAGTCGCCGTGCAGCAGGGGCGGGTCGATGCCGGCGGCGTCCAGGACCCGGCGGAGGCCGTCCCATTCGCCGTCCACGGTCGGGTCGACCATCCAGTGGTCGGTGGCCAGGTCGGCGAGGTCCACGACGGGCCGGGCGGCGGCCGGGTGGTCGCGGGCCATGGAGACGAACTGCGGTTCGCGGGCGACGAGGACCCGGCGCTCCAGGCCCTCGGGGACGCGCAGCGGGCAGCCTTCCACCTCGTGGACGAAGGCCACGTCGAGCCCGCCGGCGGCGACCGTGCGCAGCAGGGCGCTCGCGGAGACGTCCATCCGGAGGCCTATGTCCGTGCCGGGCAGCCGCTGGCGGAGCCGGCGCAGCCAGCCGGGGAGCGCCCGGCTCGCGGTGGAGCCGACGCCGAGTCCGGGGCCGTCGGTGCGGGCCGCGGCGGCCCGGGTCTCGGTGACGAGCGCGGCCATGTCGGCGACGAGGGGGCGGGCCCGGCTGAGCAGGGAACGGCCGAGTGGGGTGGGGAGGCAGCCGGTGCGGCCGCGGGAGAAGAGTTCGGCGCCGAGGGAGTTCTCGATGCGGCGCAGTTGGGTGGTCAACGAGGGCTGGCTCATGCCGAGTTGACGGGCCGCCTTGTGCAGGCTGCCCGCGTCCGCGATGGCGCAGAGCGCGCGCAGGTGTCTCACCTCCAGCTCCATGCCCCGAGGGTAGGGCGGCTCCCTGAGTCGCACCAGATAGCCGGATGCCCGCAACCACCTTGCTTTTCAAGGCGGTTGGGCCCGGCGACGCAGGGTGATGCGGTGGAGCTATCGGCTGTTGACATCATCCCCGTGGGCTCCGGCTGCCCCGAGACTCTCTCCAGTCCCCTAGAGGAGGAGCCCCCCATGCGTCACCCCAAGGTCCTCACCTCCGTACTGACCGCCACCCTCGGTCTCGGTCTCGCCGCCTCCCTCGGCGCGGCCCCGGCGGCGGCGGAGAGTGTCCCTCGCACGAGCAACACCGTCGCGGCGTACGCCGGTTCGGCGGAGAATGCCAAGGCCAACAAGGCCTTCTTCGACGCCGTCGTGAAGTCGGTGGCGAAGAAGCGGGCCGCCAATCCCGGCGCGGCCGCCGTCACCGTCGTCTACAGCGCCGCCAACGCGCCGAGCTTCCGCACCCAGATCGCTCGCTCCACCCAGATATGGAACAGCTCGGTGGTGAACGTCCGGCTCGTCGAGGGCAGCAACCCGGACTTCCGTTACTACGAGGGCAACGACTCCCGTGGCTCGTACGCGAGCACCGACGGTCACGGCAGTGGCTACATCTTCCTCGACTACCGGCAGAACCAGCAGTACAACTCGACCCGGGTGACCGCCCACGAGACCGGGCACGTCCTGGGGCTTCCGGACCACTACAGCGGGCCGTGCAGCGAGCTGATGTCGGGCGGCGGCCCCGGCACGTCCTGCCAGAACGCCCAGCCGAACGCGCAGGAGCGGTCCCGCGTCGACCAGCTCTGGCGTTACGGGCTCGCCTCGGCCTTCAAGGGCTGATGGCGGGACGATGACACGCGGCGGCGGCCGCCCCTCTCCCGGGGGCGGCCGCCGTCCTCGTCTCAGGCCGTACTCACCTCAGGCGTCCTCGTCTCAGGCCGTCTGCAGGAGCCGGCGGGCGAAGTCCGCGCCGGGCGGAAGCTGCCGCCTGACCCGCTCCAGGGCTCCCTCGAAGTCACCCCCGGCGACGCACGACTCGAAGGCGGCGCCCCCGCAGTGCAGCGTCAGACTGAGGTCCGCGCGCTCACCGAGCGTCAGCAGACAGCTCAGCGTGGCAGGCTGGGTGGCGCCGTCCACGACGACCGGGAGCGGGAGGTCCCACTCCAGGACGCAGCCGGTGAGGGGCCGCCCGCCCTCGTCGGGCGCACTGAGCGCGGCGAAGCCCTCACCTGTGTACTCGATCCCCCTGATCCGGGTGGCGACGTGCCGCCCGTCGGCCGTGATGACGATCGCTTCCGCGCCGCTGCGGTCCCGGTACCAGCCGGTCCAGACTTCCGTCGACTCCGATGACATGCGCGGACTGTAGCGGTATGACCGGCTCCGGCGCGCGGCCGGTCACCCGGAGGCCGGACTTCTCCCGATCTCGCCGTTCTTGCCGGTCACCCGCGCGGCTCGCCCGTCATGCGCACGGCTCGCCCGTCATGCGCACGGCTCGCCCGTCATGCGCGCGCTCGCGACGTGCGCGCCGTCGCGGAAGCCGTTCCCGCCGCTACCGCTTCCTGGTGTAGGTACGGACGATCACGCCGTTGTCGAAGGCGCGCACCGAGCCCAGCTCGAACTCGCGGGGCTGGAAGCCGGCGCCGAACATCGGCATGCCGGTGCCGTAGACCTCGGGGTAGGTCTTGATGACCAGCTCGTCGATCTCCTCGATGAGCTCGCCGGCGATGGTGGAGCCGCCGCAGAGAAAGATGCCGAGGGGGCTGTCCTCCGCCTTGAGCTCGCGGACGCGGCCGACGAGGTCCTCGGCGATCAGCTCCACGTTGGCGTCGGGCGACTCGGCCAGCGAGCGGGTGGCGACGAACTCCCGCAGGTGGCCGTAGGGGCTCGTGATGCCGATGTCCAGGGCGAGCTGGTACGACTTCCGGCCCTGGACGATGGTGTCGAAGTGCTTGTTCTCCGCGTCGATCCCGAATATCTCCCGAGCGTGCGTCGGGATGGTCTCGGGGTACTCGGCGCTCATCTCCTGCATGTACGAGCCGGTCGAGTACTTGAACATCGACGTGGCGTCGCCCTCGGGGTCGCCGATGAAGCCGTCGATGGTGCAGGCGATGTAGTACGTGAGCTTGCGCAAGCCGGTCCTCTTCTACTTCGGAGCGCGGCTGCGATCGCAACCACGACGGCTATAGTGCTTCACCTGTAGTGGTTACGCAAGACCTATTTTCAAGAAAGGAGCTCGACATGGCGAGAAACCCGGAACGCCGTACGGCGCTGCTCGACGCCGCGATCCAGGTCCTGGCGGACGAAGGGGCCCGTGGGCTCACCTTCCGAGCCGTCGACTCCCGGGCGGGTGTCCCCACGGGCACCTCGTCCAACTACTTCCGCGACCGGGACCAGGTGCTCTCCGAGGTCGCCGACCGGATCTTCGAGCGCCTCACCCCCGCGCCCGGGGACATCGACACGGCCCTGCTGCCGCCGCCGAGCCGCGCGCTGGTCGTCGAGCTGATGCGCCGGCTCGCCCAGCGGCTCGCGGCCGAACGCACCTGCTACCTCGGCCTCTTCGAGCTCCGCCTCGAAGCCGTGCGCCGCCCCGAGCTGCGGACCCAGCTCACCAAGGTGCTCCGCGCCGACCTCGACGAGAACGTCCGGATCCACCTCGCGGCCGGGATGCCCGGGGACGCCGACACGGTCCGGCTGCTCTACTTCGCCCTCACCGGGCTGCTGTTCGACCACTTCACGGTGCCGGGTCTGCACGGTGACCGGGACCTGGACGACCTGATCGAGACGGTGGTCACCCGCATCGTCCCCGGACCGTGAGACCCGGCGCCGCCGTGAGACCCGGGGCCGTGAGACCCGCGCTGCCGTAAGACCCGGTGGCCGTACGACCCCGGGCCCTGGGACTCCGGCCCTGCTCGTACGACTCCGGCCCGTACGACCCCGGTCCGTACGACCCCGGTCCGTCAGCGTGTACGCCGGGTGACGAACTCCGCGAGGGCCAGCAGGTCCCCCGCCGCCTCCAGGTCCGGGACCGCCTGCGCCAGGTACTCGACCGCGCGGCCCATCCGCTCGGCCGCCTGGGCCTGGGCCCAGTCGCGCCCACCGGCCCGCTCGACCGCGTCCGCGGCCGCCCGGGCGGCCCCCGCGTCGAGGACCGGACGGGAGTACAGCTCGGCCAGCTCCTCGCCCGCCGGGGTGCCCGAGGCGAGCGCCGCCACCACCGGGAGCGACTTCTTGTGGGCCACGAGATCGGCCCCGGCCGGCTTGCCCGTACGGTCGGGGTCGCCCCAGATGCCGATGAGGTCGTCGATCAGCTGGAAGGCGAGGCCGGCCTCCCGGCCGAAGGCGTCCATCGCCGCGACCTGCTCCTCCCCCGCGCCCGCGTAGAGCGCGCCGAGGGCACAGGAACAGCCGAGCAGAGCACCGGTCTTGGCGGTGGCCATGGCCAGGCACTCGTCGAGAGACACCTCGCGCGGGCCGCGCTGCTCGAAGGCGCAGTCCGCCTGCTGCCCCGCGCACAGCTCGATGATGCAGGCCGCCAGGCGCGCGGAGGCCGCCGCCGACGCCGGATGCGGGTCCTCGGCGAGCAGCCGCAGGGCGAGGGCGCTCATCGCGTCGCCGGCGATCAGCGCGTCCGGGACGCCGAAGACGGTCCAGGCGGTGGGCCGGTGCCTGCGGGTCACGTCCTCGTCGACGATGTCGTCGTGGAGCAGGGTGAAGTTGTGCGCGAGCTCCACCGCGGCCGCGGCCTTCACGACCCGGGCCTCGTCGGCGCCGAGCGCGCGGGCCGCCGCGAGGACCAGGGCCGGGCGTATCGCCTTGCCCGCCCGCTCCGTGGCCGGGGAGCCGTCCGCGTGCTCCCAGCCGAAGTGGTACATGGCGACCCGCCGCATGGAGCCGGGCAGGGTCTCGACGGTCGAGCGCAGATGGGGATCGACGGTGGTCCGCGTCCGGTCCAGGAGCATCACGGCCCCCTGACCGTCGGTGACGGCGTCCGCGCTGGTCATGGTGACGGTCACTTCCTTCGTGTCCTCCGTGTGGATACGGCCCGGCGACGGGCCGGGAACGCCCGGGGGCGGGAGGGTTCGGTCCCCGCCCCCGGACGTCGTCGGCTCAGCGCCAGCGACTGACCTCGACGTTCTCCAGGACGCCGAGCGCGTCCGGGACGAGGACCGCGGCCGAGTAGTAGGCGGTGACCAGGTACGAGATGATCGCCTGCTCGTCGATGCCCATGAAGCGGACGGAGAGGCTGGGCTCGATCTCGTCGGGGATGCCGGTCTGGTGCAGACCGATCACACCCTGGTCGGCCTCGCCGGTACGCATGCAGATGATCGAGGTGGTCCGGGCGTCCGACACCGGGATCTTGTTGCACGGGTAGATCGGCACACCGCGCCAGGTCGGGATGCGGTTGCCGTTGATGTCGATCGTCTCGGGCACCAGACCGCGCTTGTTGAGCTCGCGGCCGAAGGCGGCGATGGCGCGCGGGTGGGCGAGGAACAGCTTGGAGCCCCGGCGCCGGGAGAGCAGCTCGTCCATGTCGTCGGGGCTGGGAGCGCCGTCGTGGGGCTGGAGCCGCTGCTCGTAGTCGCAGTTGGAGAGGAGGCCGAACTCCTTGTTGTTGACGAGCTCGTACTCCTGGCGCTCGCGGAGCGCCTCGACCGTGAGCCGCAGCTGCTGCTCGGTCTGGTTCATCGGCTGGTTGTAGAGGTCGGCGACGCGGCTGTGGACCTTCAGCACGGTCTGGGCGACGCTCAGCTCGTACTCGCGGGGCGAGGCGTCGTAGTCGACGTACGTGTGCGGGACGACGGCCTCGCCGACATGGCCGGCGGAGAGGTCGATCTCGGCCTCGCCGTACTTGTTGGTGCGCTGGTGGGGCAGAGCGGCCACGCTCGCGAGGTGGGCGGCGAGCGAACCGGCCCGCTCCGCGAGGTTCCGCACGTCGTCCCGGGTGAGCTCCAGGACCGTACAGGCGGTGGCGGCGCGGGCGGACCACTCCCAGGTGGCCTCCGGGTCGACGAGGGCGACATCACCGAAGTGGGCGCCGTCGGCGAGGACGCCGATGACGGCCTCGTCGCCGTACGGTCCCTCACCGACCTGCTCGATCCTGCCGTGCGCGAGGAGGTGGACCCGGTCGGTCGGCTCGCCCGCGACGGCGATCACCTCGCCGGCCGCGTACTCCCGCTGGCGGCAGCGGGACGCCAGCTCGGCCAGGGCCTCCTCGTCCTCGTAGCCGCGCAGGACGGAGAGTTCGCCGAGTTCGGCGGGGATGACCGCGACGCGCTCTCCGGTCTGGACGAAGGTGACCTTGCCGTCACCCACGGAGTAGCTGAGCCTCCGGTTCACCCGGTACGTACCGCCCTGCACCTGGACCCACGGCAGCGCCCGCAGCAGCCACCGTGAGGTGATCTCCTGCATCTGCGGCGCCGACTTGGTGGTCGTGGCGAGGTTCCGCGCGGCGGCGGTGCCGAGACTCTGCTGCGGGGCCTGCTGCTCCGCGCGTACGTCGTCGCCAACCGAACCAACGGACATGGAACTCCCTCTCGTATGACTGAGTTGCGAGACGAAGCCTTTCAGCACGGAGCGTGTCGGCGCCATTACACATTCGAGTGGGACTGTTCGACGATCTTCGGGGCATGTCACGTGATTTCCATCCGAACAGCGGAGCCCCACCCGTCACGGGGAGCGGTGTCCGGATCGGCTCGCACACGGCCCGAACGGATGGCAGTGGAGTGGCGGACTCCGGTACTCCGGAAGCCCATCCCGTCCTCCGAAGGGAGTCGGTCATGTCCACCCCCATGTCCGCGAGCAGGTTCCTCGACGCGCTGCGCGACGAGGGCCTCGCGATCGTCCAGGTCGGCGACTGGTCCACCCACAACCGCAACCACAAGGGCCCCTGGGGCCCGGTGCACGGCGTGATGATCCACCACACCGTGACCCGCGGCACCGAGAGCACCGTCCGGATCTGCCGGGACGGCCACGACGCCCTGCCGGGGCCGCTCTGCCACGGCGTGATCGCCAAGGACGGCACGGTCCACCTCGTCGGCTACGGGCGCGCGAACCACGCGGGGCTCGGCGACGACGAGGTGCTCAGGGCGGTCATCGCCGAGCGGAGCCTGCCACGGGACGACGAGGCCACCACTGACGGCAACCGCCACTTCTACGGCTTCGAGTGCGAGAACCTCGGGGACGGCGAGGACCCGTGGCCGAAGGTCCAGCTGGACGCCATCGCCAAGGCGGCGGCCGCCCTGTGCCGGGTGCACGGCTGGACGCACCGCTCGGTCATCGGGCACCTGGAGTGGCAGCCGGGGAAGGTCGACCCCCGCGGCTTCACGATGGGCTCGATGCGGGAGCGGATCGCCGACCTCCTGCGCTGACCGTGCCGGCCGGCACGGACAATGGCCGGGTGAACGCGTTCGACCTCTCCCGTCTGCGGCCCCGGCTCCCCTCGCCCCTGGAGCCGGTGGAGGACGAGCGCTTCGCCCGGCGCGGGCTGACGCTGCTGCTCAAGCGGGAGGACCTCATCCACCCCGACCTGCCGGGGAACAAGTGGCGCAAGCTCGCCCTCAACCTGGGCGCGGCGGGCGGGCGTCCGGTGCTCACCTTCGGCGGGGCGTACTCCAACCACCTGCGGGCGACGGCGGCCGCCGGCCGGCTGCTGGGTTTCCCCACGGTGGGCGTCGTCCGGGGCGACGAGCTGGCCCGGCGCCCGCTCAACCCGTCCCTCGCGCGGTGCGCGGCGGACGGGATGCGGCTGGAGTTCGTGGACCGGGCCACGTACCGCGCGAAGAACGACCCGGGGGTCCTCGCGGCGCTCCTGGAACGGGCCCCCGCGGGCGCGTACGTCGTCCCGGAGGGCGGCAGCAACGCGCTCGCCGTCCGGGGCTGCGTGGAGCTGGGCCGCGAGCTCGCCGGCGCGGCCGACACGGTGGCCGTCGCCTGCGGCACGGGCGGCACCCTCGCGGGCCTCGCGGCCGGTCTCTCTCCCGGGCAGCGGGCGCTTGGCTTCCCGGTCCTCAAGGGCGGTTTCCTGGGCGGGGAGGTACGCGCCCTCCAAGAGGCGGCGTTCGGCGGGCCACGCGGCGCGTGGACGCTGGACGAGCGTTTCCACTGCGGGGGGTACGCGCGCACGTCCCCCGTTCTGGAGGCGTTCGCACGCGACTTCGAGGCGCGGCACGAACTCGCCATCGAGCGACTGTATGTGGCCAAGATGCTCCACGGCCTCACGGTCCTGGCGGAGGAGGGCGCGTTCCCTGCGGGCACCCGGCTCGCGGCAGTGGTGACGGGCGCCCCGGACGCGCCTCAGCCGCCCCCGGGGGGCGGACCTCAGCCGTCCGCCTCCTCGCGGTAGGCGGCGGCCTCCTCGAGGTCGAGGCGGCGGAGCAGGGTCCGCATCATCTCGTCGTCGATCCGCCGTGCGTCGCGCAGCCGTACGAAGACCTCGCGTTCGGCGTCGATCATCTCGCGCGAGATACGCCGGTAGGTGTCGTCCGCGGTCTCCCCCGTGACCTCGTTGACGGCCCCGAGCCGCTCCCAGACCGCGTTGCGGCGCCGCTCCAGGACGATGCGGAGCCGGTCGGCGAGGGGCGTCGGCAGGGCGTTGCGCTCGTCGGCGAGGAGCGCGTCGAGGCGTTCCTCCGCGGCCCGCGAGGCCTCGCTCTGCGCCTGCGCCTCGGCCAGGGTCTCGGCGTACCTGTCCCGCCCGGGGAGCTTCAGGAGCCGGATGAGGGGCGGCAGGGTGAGGCCCTGCACCACGAGGGTGCCGATGACGGTGGTGAAGGTGAGGAAGAGGACGAGGTTCCGGGCCGGGAACTCCTCCCCGTCGGCGACGACGGGGATGGAGAAGGCGATGGCCAGGGAGACCACGCCCCGCATACCGGCCCAGCCGACGACGAGCGGCGCCCTCCAGTCCACGCCTGGTTCCCGTTCCCTGACCCCGGCGGAGAACCACCGGGGCAGGAAGGTCGCGGGATACACCCAGACGAACCGGACGACGACCACGGCGGCGAAGACGCCGCCCGCGTACCAGGCCGCCTCGCCGATCCCGTACTGCCCGAGCCCCTGGACGACGTACGGCAGCTGGAGGCCGATCAGGGCGAAGACGGCGGACTCCAGGACGAAGGCGACCATCTTCCAGACCGCCTCCTCCTGGAGCCGGGTGGCGAAGTCGACCTGCCAGGCGCGGTGTCCCAGGAAGAGGCCGACCACGACGACGGCGAGGACCCCGGAGGCGTGGACCTCCTCGGCCGCCGCGTAGGCGATGAACGGGATGAGGAGGGAGAGGGTGTTCTGGAGCAGCGAGTCGCCGAGCCGGAGGCGGAGCCAGTGGATGGGGACCATGAGGATAAGGCCGACGCCGATCCCGCCGACGGCGGCGAGCGCGAAGTCGCCGAGGCCGCCGGCCCAGCTCACGCCCTCGCCGACGGCCGCCGCGAGGGCGACCTTGAAGGCGGTGATGGCGGTGGCGTCGTTCACGAGGGACTCGCCCTGGAGGATCGTGGTGATCCGGTTCGGGAGACCGAGCTTGCGGGCGATGGCGGTGGCGGCGACCGCGTCCGGCGGGGCGACCACCGCGCCGAGCACGAGGGCGGCGGTGAGCGGCAGGTCGGGGACGAGGACGTACGCGAGCCAGCCCACGGCCACGGTGGCGAAGAGGACGTATCCGACGGAGAGCAGGGCGACGGGCCGGATGTTGGCCCGCAGGTCGAGGTACGAGGAGTCGACGGCGGCCGTGTAGAGGAGCGGGGGCAGGATCAGCGGCAGCACGATATGCGGGTCGAGCGTGTAGTCGGGCATCCCGGGGACGTACGAGGCGACCAGCCCCGCGGCGACCAGGAGCAGCGGAGCGGGCACCGGGGTCCTGCGGGCGGCCCCCGCGATCGCGGCGCTCGCCGCCACCAGCGCCACCAGCTGCAGTGCGTTCATGCCCGTCCCCGTCGTGAGCCGCAACGTAACCTGGCCATCATGAGCGAGTGCCCCCATGTTGCAGAAATGCCGCGCCCCGAGCCGGTGCCGCTGGCCGACACCTGCCCCGAGTGCCTGGCGGACGGCACGCACCCGGTCCAGCTGCGGCTCTGTCTGAGCTGCGGGCACGTGGGCTGCTGCGACTCCTCGGCGGGGCGGCACGCGACAGGGCACTTCACCTCGACCGGGCACCCGCTGATGCGGACGTTCGAACGGGGCGAGGCCTGGCGGTGGTGTTTCGTGGACGGCGCGATCGTCTGAGCGGGTAGCGATGCCCCTTCTTGCCCCTGTTTGCCTGGGCGGTTCGATCCCGCGGCCGTACGGCCGTCCGGCGATTCGGCCGTCCGGCGATTCGCCCGCTCCCCGGGTGGGTACGTCACCCCTCCGCCGGTCGCTCGTTTCCGGCCCCCGCGAACCCTTGCCCACCGTCCGCATCCATGGCCCTACCACGGGTGATGACCGGCGGCCGGGGGGCGGCGGGGGTGGGAAGTTCGCGGCGACACGGCGGGACGGATCGCGATAGCGTCACGGCGGACCGCGCAGCCCCCTGCGTACCGCCCGGTTCGGGGGCCTCTCCCCCCGAACCCCGAATGAGCTTGTGCCACCTTGGAGGTGAGGGTGTCCCAGATCGCAGGCGAGCCCGGGACCCAGGACTTCGTGGAAGTCCGGCTGCCCGCTGCGGGTGCCTATCTGTCCGTGCTGCGTACGGCCACGGCCGGCCTCGCGGCGCGCTTGGACTTCACCCTCGACGAGATCGAGGACTTGCGGATCGCGGTCGACGAGGCCTGCGCCATCCTGCTCCAGCAGGCCGTGCCGGGATCCGTCCTCAGCTGTGTCTTCCGGCTGGTCGACGACTCCCTCGACGTGACCGTCTCCGCCCCGACGACCGACGGCCGGGCGCCCGAGCGGGACACCTTCGCCTGGACGGTGCTTTCGGCACTGGCCGGGAAGGTGGAGTCGTCGGTGGCCGAGGACCGTACGGTCTCGATCAGCCTGTACAAACAGCGCGGCGCGGGGCCAGGCCCGGCGTGAGGAGCGGGGACGCGACGGCCGGCATCCCTGAGCAGCAGGCGCGGCCGCATGAGGTCGCTATGCATGAGGTCGCTACGGAGCAGGCGGGCCAGATGAGCGAGCACGAGCAGCACCACGAGGTTGCCGAGACACCAGGCGTCTCCGAGGCCCCCCGGGGCCCCGCGCGTGTGGACGGCTCCCCCGAGACCTCGGGGACCTCCGGGACCGCAGGGGCTGCCGAAAAGTCGGAGGAGGCGGCGGAGGTCTCGGCCTCGGACGCCGACGAAACCGGGGACGACGCCGGGGACGGCGCCGGGGCTGAGGCTGAAGTCGGAACCGAGGCGGGAGCCGGGGCCGAGGCGGAAGCCGGGGCCGAGGCCGACGACGCCCCGGACGCCGTCCCCGCCGCCCCGGACCCGCACGACCGGAGCGGCGCCCGCGCCCTCTTCGTCACGCTGCGTGAGCTGCCCGAGGGCTCCCCCGAGAAGGCGGAGCTGCGCAACCGGCTGGTACGGATGCACCTGCCGCTGGTGGAGCACCTGGCCCGGCGCTTCCGCAACCGCGGCGAGCCGCTGGACGACCTGACCCAGGTGGCGACGATCGGCCTGATCAAGTCGGTGGACCGGTTCGACCCGGAGCGCGGGGTCGAGTTCTCGACGTACGCGACACCCACGGTCGTCGGCGAGATCAAGCGGCACTTCCGCGACAAGGGCTGGGCGGTCCGGGTGCCGCGCCGACTCCAGGAGCTGCGGCTCTCGCTGACCACGGCGACGGCGGAGCTCTCCCAGCAGCACGGCCGCTCCCCGACGGTGCACGAGCTGGCCGAGCGGCTCGGGATCTCGGAGGAGGAGGTCCTGGAGGGTCTGGAGTCGGCGAACGCCTACTCGACGCTCTCCCTCGACGTCCCCGACACGGACGACGAGTCCCCGGCGGTTGCGGACACGCTGGGCGCGGAGGACGAGGCCCTTGAGGGGGTCGAGTACCGCGAGTCGCTCAAGCCGCTCCTGGAGGACCTGCCGCCCCGGGAGAAGCGGATTCTGCTGCTCCGGTTCTTCGGGAACATGACCCAGTCGCAGATCGCGCAGGAAGTGGGCATCTCGCAGATGCACGTTTCTCGACTGCTGGCCCGGACCCTGGCGTCGCTTCGGGAGAAGCTTCTCGTGGAGGAGTAGTTCGTCAGGCTTCCTGACCGGGGCGCCGGATGCCGAGCGCCTCGGTCGTGGCCGGGTTCACCAGGAGGACGAGCCCTGCGACGGCCAGGACGCCGAGGGCGATGCCGGCCGGGATCATCGCGCTGTTCGCCTGGAGCATCTGCCAGGCGACCGGCAGGGCCAGGATCTGGGTGATCACGGCCGGGCCGCGGCTCCAGGAGCGGCGCAGCCACAGGCCGCGGGCGGCGGCGAGCGGGATCAGACCGAGTGCGACGAGCGTCACGGCACCCGTGAGGGCGCCGGTGAGGTCACCCGAGGTCCTGGTCAGGGCGTCCACCAGCATGTACACACCCCCGGCGACGAGTCCGAGGGCCTCGATACCGGCCACGGCCGCCGCGGCGGCGAGACGGGCGGGGCGGGGGGTCTGCTCCGTACTGCTCATACAGGGCAGGGTAGCGGGGGCCCGACCGCCGGGCTCGGGCGGCCGGTGGGGCCGGCGACCGGTGGGGCCGGCGGCCGGTGGGGCCGGGCGGCCGGTGGGGCCGGTGGGGCCGGGCGACCGGTGGGGCCGGTGGGCCTAGGTGGCCCGGGGCCCGGCGGCCGGGGCCCCGGGGCCGGATGTCCACGGGATGGCCGGGAGTGGGCCCGGTACCGCCGGGTAGGTACGCTGAAGCTCATGCGCGCACTTCTCGTGGTCAACCCGGCAGCCACCACCACCAGTGCCCGCACCCGTGACGTGCTCATCCACGCGCTCGCGAGCGAGATGAAGCTGGAGGCCGTCACCACCGAGTACCGCGGGCACGCGCGGGACCTCGGTCGGCATGCCGCCGACGCCGGCAACATCGATCTCGTCGTGGCCCTCGGCGGCGACGGCACGGTGAACGAGGTCGTCAACGGCCTGCTGCACGGCGGGCCCGATCCCGACCGGCTGCCGGGACTCGCGGTGGTCCCGGGCGGTTCGACCAACGTGTTCGCCCGCGCCCTCGGCCTTCCGAACGACGCCGTGGAGGCGACCGGCGCCCTGCTCGACGCTTTGCGTGAGCGGCGGGCACGCACGGTGAGCCTCGGTCTCGCCTCGGGGACGCCGGGCACGGAGGACGAGTCCGTCCCGTCCCGCTGGTTCACCTTCTGCGCCGGGCTCGGTTTCGACGCCAGCGTCATCGGCCGGGTCGAACAGCAGAGGGAGCGCGGAAAGAGATCCACGCACGCCCTCTATCTGCGCCAGGTGGCCCGCCAGTTCCTCGAGGACCCGAACCGCCGGCACGGCACGATCACCCTGGAGCGCCCCGGCGCCGAGCCGGTCGAGAACCTGGTCCTCTCCATAATCTGCAACACCTCCCCCTGGACCTACCTGGGCAATCGTCCGGTGTACGCGTCCCCGGAGGCCTCCTTCGAGACCGCGCTCGACGTGCTCGGACTGCGCCGTCTCTCCACCCCCGCGGTGGCCCGTTACGCCACCCAGCTGCTCACCTCGACCCCGGAGCGGGGCCCGCGTGGCAAGCACGCCGTATCTCTGCACGACCTGACCGACTTCACCTTGCATTCGAAGGTTCCCCTCCCCCTCCAGATGGACGGAGACCACCTCGGACTGCGTACGAGCGTGACGTTCACAGGCGTACGCCGTGCACTGCGTGTGATTGTGTGAGCGGAAGGGCCCAAAGTCCTTTCACTCGAACGTTTAGGCGCGCATCCACCCCTTAGAAGTACGGCTGTGACCTAGCCGACACCGAGGAATCAAAAAAAACTTTCCGGAAGGGGTTGTATCCGTTGCTGGGGTTTGGGAGTCTCTTCTTGGCGATCGGGACGGCCCGCAACACCGGCCTCCACTGAGAGCCAGAACCCCTCCTCAGTCTTAGGACCACACCAGTTCATCTGGCAGTCGGCCCTTCCCTTGCGGGGGGATTCGTGAAAGCGTTCACATTCACAAGCAACCAGCTTGTAACACCCTAGAGAGGTAGCAGCCATGGACTGGCGTCACAACGCCGTTTGTCGTGAGGAAGACCCCGAGCTGTTCTTCCCCATCGGCAACACCGGTCCTGCGCTGCTGCAGATCGAGGAAGCCAAGGCCGTCTGCCGCCGCTGCCCCGTCATGGAGCAGTGCCTGCAGTGGGCGCTCGAGTCCGGCCAGGACTCCGGCGTCTGGGGTGGCCTCAGCGAGGACGAGCGCCGCGCGATGAAGCGCCGTGCCGCTCGCAACCGGGCGCGTAACGCCAGCGCCTGACGCCCACCGACAGCCTGAGGCCAGCGGCGCACACATCGCGTGTGCAATCACCGCCCTTGAGTCGCAGCGCGCAGCAGTAACCCACAGCATTCGAGCCCCGGACCGATCTCCTTCGGTCCGGGGCTCGCTGCTGTCCGCCGCAGTGCCCTACCCCGCCGCGGTGTCCTGCTTCCGCCGCCGGGCCCCTACTTGTGCCGTCGCGTCCTACTTCTGCGGCTGTACGGGAATGTCGAGGACCACCTTCGTGCCGCGCCCCGCGCCCGGCACCATGTCGAAGGATCCGCCCAACTCCCCTTCCACCAGGGTCCGTACGATCTGGAGGCCGAGGTTTCCGGCGCGCTGCGGGTCGAAGCCCTCGGGCAGACCCCGGCCGTCGTCCTGCACCGTGATCAGGAGCCGGGCCTCGGGCCTGGACTCGCCACGGACGGCGGTGACCTCGACGGCGCCCTCGTCGCCCGGGGCGAACGCGTGCTCCAGGGCGTTCTGCAGGACCTCGGTGAGGACCATGGAGAGCGGGGTCGCGACTTCGGCGTCGAGAATGCCGAAGCGGCCGTTGCGCCGGCAGGTGACCCTGCCCGGTGAGATCTCGGCCACCATCGCGATCACCCGGTCGGCGATCTCGTCGAACTCCACCCGCTCGTCCAGGTTCTGGGACAGCGTCTCATGGACGATGGCGATCGAACCGACGCGCCGTACGGCCTCGTTGAGGGCCTCGCGGCCCTGGTCGGAGTCCATCCGGCGGGCCTGGAGGCGCAACAGGGCGGCCACCGTCTGCAGGTTGTTCTTCACCCGGTGGTGGATCTCCCGGATGGTGGCGTCCTTGGTGATCAACTCGCGCTCGCGGCGACGCAGTTCGGTGACGTCCCGGAGCAGGACGAGCGAACCGATGCGGGTGCCCTTGGGCTTGAGCGGGATCGCCCGCAGCTGGATCACTCCGCCGTTGCCCTCGACCTCGAACTCGCGCGGCGCGTAGCCGGAGGCGAGCGTGACCAGGGCCTCGTCCACGGGGCCGCGGGAGGGGGCGAGTTCGGTGGTGATCTGGCCGAGGTGCTGGCCGACGAGGTCGGCGGCGAGACCGAGCCGGTGGTACGCCGAGAGGGCGTTGGGCGAGGCGTACTGGACGACGCCCTCGGCGTCCAGGCGGACGAGGCCGTCGCCGGCGCGGGGCGAGGAGTCCATGTCGACCTGCTCGCCGGGGAACGGGAAGGTGCCGGCCGCGATCATCTGGGCGAGGTCGGAGGCCGACTGGAGGTACGTGAGTTCGAGCCGCGAGGGGGTACGGACGGTCAGCAGGTTGGTGTTGCGGGCGATGACGCCGAGGACCCGGCCCTCACGGCGGACGGGGATGGACTCGACCCGTACCGGCACCTCCTCGCGCCACTCCGGATCGCCCTCCCGGACGATCCTGCCCTCGTCGAGTGCGGCGTCGAGCAGCGGGCGGCGGCCGCGCGGGACGAGGTGGCCGACCATGTCGTCCTGGTAGGAGGTGGGGCCGGTGTTGGGCCGCATCTGGGCGACGGAGACGTACCGCGTGCCGTCGAGGGTCGGAACCCAGAGCACGAGGTCGGCGAAGGAGAGGTCGGAGAGCAGCTGCCACTCCGACACCAGCAGGTGGAGCCACTCGAGGTCGGAGTCGCTCAGGGCGGTGTGCTGGCGGACGAGGTCGTTCATGGAGGGCACTGTGCGAGCGTACCTGCGGAATAAAGAGGCGGTGAACCTGGATCTCCGGGCCTTCGTGCTGGAGGATGGGCCATGAACGACCGCGTACGTGTGGATGGACAGACAAGAATGGTCTAGTCCACAATGACGCTACAGACCTCCATCCTCCCCGCACAGGAGGATGGAACGAGGTACCCGACGCTCTCTGCCCTGACTGCGTCGAGACCTCCCACAACGGCCGAGGGACCGCACACCCCCGGCCGGAGCAACTCCGGGCTGCGGTGCCGGGCGGGCTGAGGGTCCCGCCAGGCGCCGCGGCCCGCGGGTGTTTACGGGGCTGTGCACGGGGGCCGCTTACGGGCCTGCGTACGCGGGCTGCTTACGGGCCTGCTTCCGCCGGTGCGCGCACAGGGGCCGCCGGCCACGCCCGCATCGCCGTCTCGGCCACGGCCGCCAGTTCCTCCGCCGTCGCCCCGTCGCGGGCCTGCTGGGACATGCCCTGGAGGACGGCGCCGCTGAAGCGGGCGAGCGCGCGGGCGTCGGTGTCCGCGGGCAGTTCGGCCGTCTCGACGTCACGGCGGATGCGGGCCTCGAAGGACGCCAGGTTGGCGTTTCTGCGCGCCCTCAGGGACTCCTCGACCTCCGGGGTCGAGCAGTTGGTCGCGGCGGAGATCATCAGGCAGCCGCGGGGGTGGCCGGGCTCCGTGAAGAGTCCGGCCGCCTCGTCGAGCATCCGGCCGATGGCGCCGCGGGCGGTGGACTCCTCCGCGAAGGCCCGGCCGCCGTACGAGCCGTACGAGCCGGCATAGGCCTCGACGACCTCTTCGAACAGCGTCTTCTTGTCGCCGAAGGCCGCGTAGAGGCTGGGGGCGCTGATGCCCATGGCGCGGGTGAGGTCGGAGACGGAGGTCGTCTCGTAGCCGTGCTCCCAGAAGGCCATCGTGGCCTGCTCCAGGGCCGTGAGCCGGTCGAAGGAGCGGGGGCGGCCGCGCTGTGTCCTCACCATGGAGTGAATTCTATAGCGTCCGATACGGAAGTGGGGTACGGTCTTTACATAACGACCGCTACAGAAATGAGGGGGGCGTCGTCATGGGCGTGCTCGCAGGACGAACCACGGGACAGACGGCCGGGAAGCTGGCGGGGAAGACGGCACTCGTGACGGGTGGCAGCCGCGGCATCGGGCGGGGGATCGCCGAGCGGCTCGGTCGCGAGGGGGCGCGGGTCGCGGTGCACTACGGGAGCAACGAGACGGCGGCCAAGGAGACGGTCACGGCGATCGAGGCGGCGGGGGGCGAGGCCTTCGCGATCGGGCGGGAGCTGGGGACGCCGGGGGACGCGGCGGCGCTCTGGGCGGCCTTCGACGAGGTCGCGGACGGCCTGGACATCCTCGTGAACAACGCCGGGATCGCGGCGAGGAACGCGTTCGCGACGATCGAGGAGGAGGAGTACGACCGGATCTTCGCGGTCAACACGAAGGCCCCGTTCTTCCTGGCCCAGCAGGGCGCGGAGCGGCTCCGGGACGGCGGACGGATCATCAACGTGTCGACGGGCCTGAGCAAGGCGGCCGTCATGCCGGAGACGATCGCGTACGCGATGTCGAAGGGCGCGCTCGACGTGTTCACCAGCTATCTCTCGAAGGTCCTCGGGCCGCGCCGGATCACGGTCAACGCGGTGGCGCCGGGGATCGTGGACACCGATATCAACGCGGCCTGGCTGCGGGGCGACGACGAGGCCTGGGCGGGGGCCGCGGCACTCTCGGCGCTCGGCGGGGTCGGCACCCCGGCGGAGATAGCGGACGTGGTGGCGTTCCTCGCCTCGGACGACGCCCGCTGGGTGACGGGCCACTGGATCGACGCGACGGGAGGCTCTCTGGCCTGAGGTCTCGGCGGCGGCGAGAGGGGCGGTTCGGCGCTGTCGAAGGCGGGGTAGGCGGGGCCTTCGCGGTTCGAGTGGCTGGGGGGACGGGGGCGGCCGACGATGGAGGCGGCGGGGGCGTCCCGGGGAGCGGAACGGCATGAGGGGCAGGCCCCTCCTCTGCTAGATTTGACCTTAGATTGGTCTATACCACGGTCCTTCAGCAGCCCCTCATCAGATCGGCAGGCACAGCGTGGAAGTTGTCATCGTCAAGGACGCCAAGGCAGGCGGCGAGCTCATCGCGGACGGCATCGCCGACCTCCTGCGCCGCAAGCCCGACGCGCTGCTCGGCGTGGCCACCGGATCCACCCCGATCCCCATCTACGACGCCCTGACCGCCCAGGTCCGGGCCGGATCCGTGGACGCCTCCCGGGCCCGGATCGCCCAGCTCGACGAATACGTCGGCCTGCCCGCCGGCCACCCCGAGTCCTACCGCTCCACCGTCCTGCGCCAGGTCGTCGAACCCCTCGGCCTCTCCCCCGACGCCTTCATGGGCCCCGACGGCTCCGCCGACGACGTCCAGGCCGCCTGCGAGGCCTACGACAAGGCCCTCACCCAAGCCGGCGGCGTCGACCTCCAGATCCTCGGCATCGGCACCGACGGACACATCGGCTTCAACGAGCCCTGCTCCTCGCTCGCCTCCCGCACCCGGATCAAGACGCTGACCGAGCAGACCCGCGTCGACAACGCGCGGTTCTTCGACAACGACATCGAACAAGTCCCGCACCACGTCATCACCCAGGGCATCGGCACCATCCTCGAAGCCCGCCACCTCGTCCTGCTCGCCACCGGCGAAGGCAAGGCCGAAGCCGTCGCCCAGACCGTCGAAGGCCCCATCGCCGCACTCGTGCCGGCCTCCGCACTCCAGCTCCACCCCCACGCCACCGTCGTCGTCGACGAGGCCGCCGCCTCCAAGCTCAAGCTCGCCGACTACTTCCGCCACACCTACGCCAACAAGCCCGCCTGGCAGGGCATCTGAGCAGGGTGCCTGAACCGCCCGGATTCCCCTGGGGACAGTGAAGGGGCCCGGCACCTGTTCAGGTGCCGGGCCCCTTCGCGTACGACGGGAGTCGGAGGCGTCGGTCTGGCGTCGGTCAGGCGCCGGTTCCGACGACGGCCTCCGCGGCCGCGCGGCCGCAGACCCGGGCCGCGCCGTGGGTGGCGATGTGCAGGGCCCCGCGGGGCTCCGCCTCGTTGAGGCCCATCTCGACCACGACGGTGTCGGGGCGGGCCGCGACCAGGCCGTCCAGGGCCTCGGTCATCCACGGGTGCCGGTGGGCGTCGCGTACGACCGCCACGATCCGCCGCTCCCCCGCGGCGGACAGGACGGCGTCCACGGAGGGCTGGTCGTACGAGCCGGTCTCCGTGCCGGGGAGGAGCCGCCCCAGCTCCGCCGCGATGCCCCAAGGCGTCTCGTCGCCGACCGCGAAGTTCGCGATCGGGGTGAAGGAGGCCACGTAGGGAGCGCTGGTCATCGGTGCGTGGGGCCGCTCCCCCCGGGTCACCTTCAGGGCCCTGCGGGCCGCCACGAGTCCGATGTCGGCGCCGGGCGCGGTCCCCTCCTGCACTGCCGCGCCCGGCCCCGACCCAGCCCCCCTGGCCCGGTGCGCCTGGGTCCAGGCCGCCAGGGCGCGCACGCGCGCCGCGGCGTCGGCCAGCCGCTCCTCGGGCAGTTCACCGGTCCGTACCGCGCTGACGAGCGCGTCGCGCAGCTGCAGCACGGTGTCCTCGTCGCACAGCCCGCCGCCGACGCAGATGGCGTCGGCGCCCGCGGCGATGGCGAGGACGGAACCGCGCTCGATGCCGTACGTCGCCGCGACGGCCTGCATCTCCATGCCGTCGGTGACGATCAGCCCCTCGAAGCCCAGTTCCTGGCGGAGCAGACCGGTGAGGATCTGCGGGCTCAGAGTGGCCGGGCGGTGCGGGTCGAGCGCGGAGAGCAGGATATGCGCGCTCATGACCGCCTTGGTACCCGCGGCGACGGCGGCGCGGAAAGGCACCAGCTCACGGGTGTGCAGTGTGGCGAGGTCCACATCGATCCGGGGCAGGGCGTCGTGGGAGTCCACGTTCGTGTCGCCGTGTCCGGGGAAGTGCTTGGTGCAGGCCGCGACCCCGACGCCCTGGAGGCCGTCGACGTACGCCACGGTGTGCCGGGCGACCAGGTCCGGGTCCGGCCCGAAGGAGCGGACGCCGATGACCGGGTTCTCGGCGTTGGAGTTGACGTCGGCGGAGGGCGCCCAGTTGAGGTCGACACCGCACGCGGCGAGCCGGCGGCCGAGCTCGCGGGCCACGGCCCGGGTGAGCTCGACATCGTCGACGCTGCCGAGGGCGTAGTTGCCGGGGAAGGACGAACCCTGCTTGACCTCGAGGCGGGTGACGTCCCCGCCCTCCTCGTCGATGGCGACGAGGACGTCGTCCCGCTCGGCCCTCAGCTGCGCGGTGAGCGCGGTGAGCTGCTCGGGGCTGACGATGTTCCGGCCGAACAGGCCGACCGACGACAGACCCTCGCCGATGCGCCGGAGCAGCCAGTCGGGCGCGGTGGTGCCGACGAAGCCGGGCTGGAGCACGGTGAGCGCGTCACGGGTCAGGGTGTCCGTGCCGTGTACGAGTGTGGTCATGGAGCCCTTATCCCTTCACCGCGCCGGCGGTCATGCCGCCGACGGCCTTGCGCTGGAGGAAGAGGAAGACGAGGAGCACGGGGAGTGCGAAGAGCGTGGAGGCGGCCATGGTGGCGCCCCAGTCGCTGCCGAACGCGGTCTGGAACTTGGTGAGCCAGAGCGTCAGGGTCGCGGACTCGCTGTCCTTGTTCAGCATGAGGATCATGGCGAACTCGTTCCACGCGGTGATGAAGCCGAAGAGCGAGGTCGACATCAGGCCCGGGGCGAGCAGCGGGAAGATCACCTTGCGGAACGCCTGGGCGCGGGTGCAGCCGTCGATCTGCGCGGCCTCCTCCAGTTCGACCGGGACGGCGGCGATGAAGCCGCGGAGGGTCCAGATCGTGAAGGGGAGGACCATGACGAAGTAGATGAGCGTGAGCATCGGGATGCTGTTCAGCATGTCGTTCTCACGGGAGATCATGTACATCGCGATGACCATGACCTCCCAGGGGGCCATCTGCGCCATCATCACGATGAGGACGATGCCCTTGCGTCCCTTGAACCTCAGGCGGGCGATCGCGAAGCTCGCGGCCAGGGCGACGACGAGGGCGAGCAGCACCGCGCCGATGGTGACCATGAGGCTGTTGGTGACGTACGTCCAGAAGAGGTCGACGCCGGTCGCCGTCGTGTAGTTCTCGAACGTCGGCGTGAAGACGAAGACGGGGTCCTTCGTCATGATCTCGTGCTGCGGCTTCAGCGAGGACGAGAACATCCAGTAGACGGGGAAGACGAACACCACCGCGATCACGAGGGCGCTGACGTTCTTGGCGACCGTGCCGACCGTGAGCGGCTTCCTGGTGCGCAGCTTCTGCGGAGTCTGGGTGGTGGTGCTCACAGCTCCTCCTCCTGCTTCAGGATCAGGCGGAAGTAGAAGGACATGACCGCGATGAGCATCACGATCGTCAGGATGGAGATGGCGGCGGCGACACCGTAGTGGAACTGGCCGACGCCCTCGATGTAGGCGTAGACCGGGAGGGTCTCGGAGCCGCGGTCGGGGCCGCCCTGGTTCATCGCGTAGACCTGGGCGAACGCCTTGAAGATCCAGATGATCTCCAGGAACGTGGTGATCATGAAGAAGGACTTCAGGTTGGGGAAGACCACGGCCCAGAAGGTCCGCCAGCCGCTGGCGCCGTCCATCCTGGCGGCCTCGTACAGCTCGGACCCGATGGTGGTCAGGCCCGCGTACATGTTGAGGGCGACGAAGGGGACGGAGCCCCAGACGAGCAGGAGCAGGATGATGACCAGGGTGGAGAAGCCGGTCTCGAACCAGTTGTGCTGCTCGTAGCCGGAGAAGCCGAGGGTGCGCATCACCCAGTTCGCGACACCGAACTGCTCGTCGAAGAGCCAGCGGAAGACGGTGACGGACGCGATGATCGGCATGGCCCAGGCGAACATCAGGGACAGCGAGAGGACCAGCCGCATCTTCTTGCCGAGGCGGTTGAGCAGCAGCCCGATGCCGGTGCCGATCGCCATGATGAGGGCGACGTTGACGGCCGTGAAGACGACGCTTCGGACGGCGACGGACCAGAAGTGCGAGTCGCCGAGGAGGTCGGTGTAGTTCTGGAAGCCGATCCAGACCGTCTCGCGGGTGATGAACTCCTTCCGGTTGAGCTGCTGGAAGGAGAGGAGCACATTGCGGACCAGCGGGTAGAGCAGCAGCACCGCCATGGAGAGCAGGGCCGGCGCGACGAGCAGGTACGGCAGCAGCCCGCTGGGCAGGGAGCGTCTGCCGCGCGGAGGCTGAAGGACTTCCTTCGGGCCCGAAGGGGGTGGCGGAGTCTGGGACTTCTCTGCCGCCCTCCCGGGCGCGTCCTGGGGACCGGCGGTCGCCGTCCCCTGGGAGTCCACGGTCATGGTCTTATTCCTCGCGGTTCTGGGGCTCCCGCGCCCACCGGGGCACGGCCCGGGGGAGCGGGCCGCTGATCACTGCATCGCTGCAAAAGCGCCGGTGGTGCGGCCGGTGCGCTACCGGCCGCACCACCGGGCTACGGATTACTGCTGGTTGATGCGCTCGTTGATGACCTTGTCGGCCGCTTCACCGGCGGACTTGGCGTCCGCGCCCTTCAGGACCTTGGTCATGTAGTCCTTGATCGGGTTCGGGGCGGTCTCGACGTTCGCCCAGCCCGGGGTCACCGGGGTGACCTTGCCGGAGGCGGACGAGAGGGCCATGGCCTCGGCGAAGGAGCCCGCGGCCGGCTTGAACTGCGCGGAGTCGGTGTTCGGAAGCAGCGCGCCCTCGGTGGCGGCGGCGTACTTCGTCATGAACTCCTTGCCGGCGGCGAGGGCCAGCCACTCCTTCGCGAGGTCCTTGTTCTTGGAGCGCTCGGCGATGGCGAGGTTGGAGCCGCCGAGGAAGACGGAGCCCGGCTTGTCGGCCGTCTTGCCCGGGATCGGGAAGTAGCCGAAGTCGGCGGTCTTGCCGGCCTTCTTCATGGCGTCGATCGCGCCGCCGGCCTCCCAGCCGAGACCGATCCAGGACGCGACGCCACCCTTGGGGATGATGTCGGTGGACTGCTGCGGGGTCGCCTCGTCCTTGTCCTTCGGAGCGGTGGAGTAGGACGCCAGCTCCTTGTAGAAGTTCATGGCGGTGGCGGCCTCGGGGGAGGACAGGTTGCCCTTCCACTGCTCGCCGTCCTTGACGGCGAGGTCGCTGCCCTCGTCCCAGATGAGGCCGGCGAGGACGTACCAGGACTGGCCCGGCAGGTAGATCGCCTGCGACTTGGGGTCCGAGGCCTTGAGCTTCTTCAGGCCGTCGATCCACTCGGCGCGGGTCTTCGGCGGGGTGACCCCGGCCTTCTTGAAGGCGGCCTTGTCGTAGACGACGACGCGGTTGGCGGCGTACCACGGGGCGGAGTACAGCTTGCCGTCCAGCTCGCTGGAGGCGACCATGCCCTTGTTCCAGGCGTCGTAGCCGAGCGTGGCCTTGTCACCCGAGAGGTCGGCGAGACCGCCGGTGACCGCGTAGCCCGCGGTCTGGGTGTTGCCGAGCTCCAGGACGTCCGGCGGGGTGTCCTCGGAGAGGGCGGTGGTGACCTTCTCCTGGATGCCGTTCCAGATCTGCTTCTCGACCTTGACCTTGACGCCCGGGTGCTTGGCCTCGAACGCCTTGTTCACCTCGGCCATCCACGGGTCCGGAGCGGAACCGTCCATGACCCAGACCGTCAGCGTCTTGTCGCCCCCGGCCGACGCCTTGGCGCCGTCCTTGCCCTTGTCGCTGTCGGAACCACACGCCGCGATAGAGACCATCATGCCCGCGACGCCGATCGCCGCGATGAGCTTGCGCTTCACGCCACCCTCCTCAGGGATGCTGCAACCCCTGCCCACCGCGCGAAGACATACGTCGGGTAGTGCTCGTGGGGCTGGGACCTGGTCTTTAATGGTTTAGACCAGTACCCGGAGCTTGGCCTAGACCTTTAGGGGTGTCAAGGGTGTATAAGAAGGGCAGTCGCGTCCGTTATCGGACCGACACCTGAGGTAGGGCGACGACCCGTGACCGGTCCGTGCCACCATGTGAGCCGCTACAGACGGAGGAGCCGGTGACGGCAGCAGCACAGGAGTCGGGAAGGCAGGCCATGGCCACGGACGCGGGCAGCACGGAGACGGAGGGTGGGGCCCCCACCCGCACCGCGCGCGTGCCCAAGTACTACCGACTCAAGCGGCATTTGCTCGACATGACGGAGACCCTGCCGCCCGGCACGCCGGTCCCGCCCGAGCGCACACTCGCCGCCGAGTTCGACACCTCGCGGACCACCGTCCGCCAGGCCCTCCAGGAGCTGGTCGTCGAGGGCCGCCTGGAGCGCATCCAGGGCAAGGGCACGTTCGTGGCCAAGCCCAAGGTCTCGCAGGCCCTGCAGCTCACCTCCTACACGGAGGACATGCGCGCCCAGGGCCTCGAACCCACCTCGCAGCTCCTCGACATCGGATACGTCACCGCCGACGACACCCTCGCCGGGCTGCTCGACATCTCGGCCGGCGGCCGGGTGCTGCGCATCGAGCGCCTGCGGCTCGCGAGCGGCGAGCCGATGGCGATCGAGACCACCCACCTGTCGGCGAAGCGCTTCCCCGCCCTGCGCCGCTCCCTCGTGAAGTACACCTCGCTGTACACCGCGCTCGCCGAGGTCTACGACGTGCACCTCGCCGAGGCCGAGGAGACCATCGAGACCTCCCTCGCCACCCCGCGCGAGGCCGGGCTGCTCGGTACGGACGTGGGCCTGCCGATGCTGATGCTCTCCCGCCACTCGCTCGACGCCGACGGCGAGCCGGTGGAGTGGGTACGGTCCGTCTACCGCGGCGACCGGTACAAGTTCGTGGCGCGCCTCAAGCGCCCCAACGGCTGAACGGACGGCCCGCGCGCCGGGCCGCAGTGGGACGAGGGGGGCCGCCGAGGAATCGGCGGCCCCCCTCGTTCCGTGTTTCGGAGTCCGCGCGCCTCGGCACCTTGTGCACGGCAGGAACGTGACACCCCCCGCGAACCCGCTGGTGGGCCCGGCCCCCGGGGGCGGCTCCCCCGGTGGCGCCTAACGACCGGGCGGTTGCTGCCAGTGGCCGAGCGCTGACAGCACCCCCTCGTACGAGGATTCTTGAACGTGTCGAAAGGGCCCCGCCAAGGGGTCATCGACACCATCCCACCGAATCCCGAACTCGCCAGAGGTGTCTCCGTCATGCGCTCTTCCGCCCGCCGTCTCGTCCTCGCCGCCGCCCCGCTCGCCGTCCTCGGCGCGATCCTCGCCACCGCGGGACCGTCCGCCGGTACGACGCCGCCGGCCCGGGTCCTCGCCGCCGACGCGGTCACCGAACCGGCCACCGAACCGGCCACCGAACCGGCCACCGAAACGACGGGGGCACCCACCGCCGCCACCGCCTCCACCGACGGCTTCTCGTGGGGCTGAGCACCCCGCCCGCCGCCTCCACGAGACCGCCCCTTCTCCCGCAGGACCCGCCATCTTCCTCATCGGCATCTCGATGTCCGCGTCCGCCCCGACCGTCACCGAGCACCCCACCCCCAGCGGCGTCCTCGCGGCGCTGTACCGGTCCGTCGAGCCGACGGACCCCGTCGAGACCGCTCGTGCGCTGGTCGCGGACCGCTCCGTCCGGATCGCGCTGTGCCTCGACTGCCCCGACGAACTCGAGGCGGTCGGACGCGCGCTGGGCATCTGCCTGCGCATGCTGGGGCGCTCCCCCGAGCTCGACGGCTACGGCATCGCCGACTGCAGACTCCTGTGAACCCTCCTGAACGGGGAATTCAGCCGTGTTCGTCCATATCCTGGGCCCCCTCCGCGCCACCGTCGACGACCGCCCCGTGCCCCTCGGCGGCCGACGGACCCAGACCGTCCTGGCCGCCCTCGCGCTGGAGGTCGACTGGGCCGTCTCCGTCGAAGGCCTCGTCGAAACCGTCTGGGGCCCCCACCCCCCGGCCAGCGCCCGCACCCAGATCCGCATCTGCGTCTCCACGCTGCGCCGCGCCTTCGCCGCAGCCGGCGCCCCCGAACTCATCGAGACCCATTCGTACGGCTACCGGCTGCGCCTCGGCCCGCACGACCTGGACGCCGCGGTGTTCGAGACCCGCGTGGAGCGCGCCCGCGTGCTCGCCGGGGGCGGCCGCCGCGCCGAGGCCGTACTGGAACTGCGCAACGCCCTCGCCCTGTGGAACGGCCCCGTGCTGGCCGGGCAGACGAGCCGGGCCCTGGACCCCGGCATCCGGCGCCTGGAGGAACTGCGGATCCGGGCCATCGAGGAGCGGCTGGCCCTCGAACTGGACCTCGGCCGCCACGAGGACGTCATCGGCGAGCTGCTGGCCCTGACCGCGACGTACCCCTTCCGGGAGCAGTTGCACGCCCAGCTGATGCTGGCCCTGCACCGCGCCGGGCGGACGGCCGAGGCGCTGGCCGCGTACCGGCGCGTGCGGCTGACCCTCGTCGAGGAGCTGGGGATCGAACCAGGCCCGAAGCTCGGCGCCCTGGAGCGGTCGATCCTGCTCGGCGAGTACCTCACCGCCTGAACCGGTCGCCGCGCCGCCGTTCATACGGTGATCCGCAGCTCCTGGAGCCGGTGCTCGGACACCCCGTCGGTCGGCAGGAACTCGTAGCGGTGCACGCGGGTGGCGCCCTTGGTGAAGGCCCAGTCCATCCGGAAGAACGGCAGGTCCTGGTTGAAGACGTTGTCCCCGAACTCCCCCAGGGCCGCGAACTTCCAGCTCAGCGGCAGGAAGTCCGGGTGGGCGGGGGTGGCGTCCTCGGCCACCGCACGCACCCCGTCGAGGGAGCGCATGGAGTCGGTGGCGTTGAAGTCACCGGCGATCAGTACGGGGTGGGGGTTGGTGGCCACGTCGCGTTCCAGGCCGCGCAACTCCTCCTGGCGCCAGGTGTGCTTGCGGCGCAGGTACGGGTCGTGGTCGAAGTCCGAGAAGAGGTTCAGGTTGTCGAGCGCCAGCGGCACGGTGATGTGCACGTTGTACGCGCTCAGCACCCGGCCGCGCACCGCGAGGTCGGTGCGGAGCACCTTCTCCCGCGCGAACTCCTGCCCGAATGCCGGCTTCCTGCCGTACGTGAGCCGGGGCCCGGGGCCCACGGGCGTCTGGGACAGGATCGGGTAGCGGGAGATCGTGAGCAGCTCGCTGCGGCGGGCGATGTGGTAGCCGGGGAACTCGCGGCGCAGCTCGGCGTCGTCGTCGAGCCGCCAGTAGCCGTCCTCGCCGAGGCCGGGGGTCCAGCCCACGTGTTCCTGGAGGAGGTAGACGTCGGCGTCGCGGGCGTGGAGGAGGGCGAACAGCCGGTCGGTGTCGGTCGCCATGGCCCAGTACTGGGTGTTGAGCGAGACCACCCGCAGGGCGTCCGGGGGCACGGGGCCCGGATCGCGCCAGAGCGCGGGCCAGTTGAAGCCGGAGCCGGTGGTGAGGGCGAGCGCGAGGGCCGTTCCCGAGACGCCGGCGGCGAGCCGTCGGCGGCGGCCGCAGGCGGCGGCGCCTGCCACCAGGAGGGTCAGCGGGATGCCGGTGAGGAAGAGGGGCGGTGCGACGTCCAGGATGAGGGACCAGTGCCACCGGCCGCTCACCAGCCACCGGACCACGGCGAACAGCAGCCAGAGGACGGCGAGACCGAGGACGGTCCGGCCGTACCAGAGGCGGAGCCGGCGGGCGGCACGGCGGCCGCGTCCGGGCGGCCCCTCACCGGCCGGGGACGGCGCACCGCCCCCGATCACCGTCGAAGCCCGCTCGGTGTCCCGGGCTTCCGCGGTGCCCTGGGCTTCCGCGGTATCCCGGGCTTCCGCCGTGTCCGGAGCCTCCGCGGTGGTCATGCGAGGCTCCCCCGCGGCTCGTACATCCGTCGGAAGCGCGCGCTCGCCGCGTACTGCGCGAGCCCGGTCGCGAGACCGGCCATGACGGCGGTGTTCACGAGCGCCTGGGCTCCGGTGAAGAAGGCCGTGAACAGCGGCCCCCGCTCCCGGAGCACGAAGCGGTACTGGCCCAGATCCGCGAGGACCGACCCGGCGAGCGCGGCCGGCGTGACCGCGCATCCGGCCGGGTGCAGCAGGCCGAGCGGCAGGGCCGCGACGGCGAGGCCGCCGAGCGCCGAGGCGACGGCCCGGCCCCCGGTCTCCATGCCCTGCATGGCCCGGCCCCGGTCGAAGTAGAACGGCACTCGCAAGCGGCTGCGGACGAACGCCTTGCGCAGCAGGGGCCGCATCCGGTTCTCGTCGGATAGCCGGCCCCTGATGCGGGACGTGAGCAGCATGGGCCACCGGGCGGCGAGCCGCTCCGCGTGGTCGATCTCCTCGGTCTGCCGCAGTGCCGTGTTGAACCAGCCGGCTTCCATGAAGGCGGACCTGCGGACCGCGCCAAGCGCGTAGAAACCTCCGCTGACCAGGCCTTCGGCGCTCTTGCGCCAGTAGTGGTACTGGAGGATGCGGTACTGGCCGACGAGGGGCTCCTCGAACAGCGGCTCCTTGTCGGGTATGCCGAACACCGCGCCGTACGTCGGGTTCTCGTCGAAGAGCGCGACGGCCTGGGCGACCGCCTCCGGGTGCATGGTCAGGTCGGCGTCGAGGAAGAAGACGATCTCGCCCTTGGAGCGGCGGACGCCCTCGTTGCGGGAGGAGCCGGGGCCGCCGTTCTCGGGGACGCGGACGAGCTGGACGGGGTGGGTGGCGGCGATCTCCGCGCAGCCGTCGGTGCTGGCGTCGTCGACGACGATCACCTCGATGTGCGGGTACGTCTGCTCGCGTACGGACCGCAGGCAGAGGTCGATGGTGGGCCGGTCGTTATACATCGGGACGACGACCGACACGAGGGGTTCGGACATGGGAATCCTCGGTGAGGTTGAGGGGGGAGCGGTCAGGTGGCGAGGTGGGGGACGAGGAGCGCGCCCCAGACGGCGGAGTTGACGACCATCACCCGGTCGCGCAACAGGGTCTTGACGGGCTCTCCCCCGCCACCGTCGACGATCACGATCTGGAGGTAGCGGAAGAGGGCGAAGAGCGCGCAGACCACGGTGAGCAGGGCGTACTGCCCGAAGCCCGATTCGGTGCGTAGGTAGAGCAGATATCCGAACAGGGTCAGGGCCGAGCAGAGCACCAGGACCAGGTCGAGGAAGTGGGCCGAGTAGCCGACGAGCGCCGGCCGGTGCCCGGTGCCGGCGACGCTCAGCTCGTGCCGCCGCTTGCCGAGGATCAGGACCAGGCAGGACGCGAGCACGGTGAGCACCAGCCACATCTCGACCGGGCGGTGGGCGGCCTCGTAACCGCCGAGGAGGCGGAGTACGAAGCCGGTGGCGACGACGAAGACGTCCAGGAGCGGAAGGTGCTTGAGCTTCCAGCTGTACGCGCCGTTCACGGCCAGGTACAGCAGGACGACCAGGGCCGACCCGGTTCCCAGGGTGAGCAGGGCGGGGACGAGCAGGGCGCCGAGCACGAGGGCCGTGGTCGCGGCGGAGGCCGTGCTCATGCGCCCCGAGGCGAGGGGGCGGTGGCGCTTGACGGGGTGCCGCTTGTCGCGTTCCACGTCGGCGATGTCGTTCAGGACGTAGACGAGCGACGAGGCGAGGATGAAGGCGCCCAGGGCGAGGGCGACGCGGACCAGGGTCGTGGTGTCGACGCCGCCGCCGAGCAGCGCGAGGGGCACCACGAGCAGGTTCTTGGGCCACTGGCCGGGTCTGAGCAGGGCGATCGGCGCGGGCAGCCTTCCTGGCCGTACCGCCGCCGGGGCACGGGTGTGTCCGGTGAGCTGGGTCATGGCACGGCCTCTCAGAAGAAGATCTTCGCGGTGGACAGGAGGCCCTGGCTCCACGGGTCACGGCTCGTGCGGCCGGTGGCCCCCGCCTTCGGGGCGGTGTGGCGGGCGGTGCGCCACCACTCGTAGGTGCGCAGGACGGCGTCGGCGTTCGACAGGCGCGGGGTGAAGCCGAGTTGTGCCTTCGCCTTGTCGATGCTGACGTAGGAGTCGTCCATCAGCTTGTGCAGCAGCCGGCCGTAGACCGGCGAGAGCTTGGCCCGCTGGAGGACGTTGAGCAGGGCCAGGGCGGGGCGGGCGGGCAGTCCGATGACCCGCTTGCCGTGGCCTGCGGCGTCGAGGACCGCCTGGAAGTCCTCCCGGATGGTGCCGAACTCGGCCGCCGCGAGGTTGTAGGTGTCGTTGGCGACGTCGTCGGGCGCGGTGAGGACGGTGACGACAGCGTCGACGAGGTCGTCGACGGCGAACATCTGGATCTTGACGTTCCCCTTGCCGAGGACGGGGAAGTTGCGTCCTTCCTCTGCCCATTCGAAGAGCATCGAGAACAGGCCCATGCGGCCGGGGCCGACGAAGGTCTTGGGCCGGAGGATGGGGACGCACATGCCTTCGGCGCGGTACCGCTCGGCGATCTCCTCGGCCGACGCCTTGGCGCGGCTGTAGCAGTCGACCGGCTCGCGCGGGTACTCCTCGGGCGTGGGCACGATCGTCGGCAGACCGTAGACGGCGGTCGAGGAGATGTGCACGACGCGGGGGGTGCCGGCGGCCGCCGCGGCCGCGAAGACGTTCTTCGTACCGCCGATGATGATGGAGCGGATCTGCTCGTCGGGGTAGCTGGGCAGGGCGGCCGCCGCGTGGACGAGGACGTCGGCGCCGTCGAGGGCCCGGTCCATGAGCTCGCGGTCGCGGATGTCGCCGGTCAGCAGGACGCCGGGGCCGGGCCTGAGGTCGACGCCGCGCACGTCGTGGCCCTCGGCGAGGAGCCGTTCGGCCAGGCGGGAGCCGAGCATGCCGGCCGCGCCGGTGATCGTGATCACCACTGGGAGCTCACCTTCTGCTTGATGAAACGGGCCACGAGACCGGTAAGTCCCCGGCCGAGGACGTCGTCGAGGGCGTCGATCGCGCGCTCGGCCTCCTCGGGTCCGGTGACCAGGGAGGGGCCGATGATCAGGGGGTTGTCGCCGTTGAGCGTGTAGTACGTGAAGATGCCGTGGTCCTCGTAGAGCGCGTTGATCACGGCGCAGGTCACGAGCTTGGTCTTGAACCGGGGGTCGCGGGCCATCCCGCCGGGCGCGAGCTTCGCGACCAGGTCGAGGATGCGGGGGCCGCCCTCGATGAAGACGCCCCACAGGGCGCCGGCGCCCGCGACGCGGCCGATCTCGTCGGGGTACTGCTTGGCGAGCCGTTCGAGACCGGGTTCGAGTACGGCTCCGAGGGCGCGGGCCCGCGCCGGGTAGTCGTCCTCCACCGCGATGTTGACGGCTTCGAGGGCGGTGGCGCACTCCTCGCCGAAGCCGTAGTAGGTGGTGGAGGTGGAGTTCATCAGGGAGTCACCGAGGTTGTCGTACGCCTTGCGGAAGACGGGCTCGCGGGCGACGAAGGCGGAGATGGACGACTTCCCGCCACCGAACGACTTGGAGGTGGTGAGCACGTCGGGGATGAGGCCCGGGTAACGCATGAAGTGGAAGAGGCTGCCGGTCTTGCCCCAGCCGGTGTAGATCTCGTCGAAGATCAGCACGATCTTCTCGCGGTCGCAGATCTCGCGCAGGCCGCGCAGGAACTCCTCCGAGCACCACTGGATCGTGGAGGCGCTGAAGGGCTCTATGAGGAGGGCGTAGACGTCGCCCCGGTGGGCGGCGACGACCCTGCGGACGGAGTCGAGGTCCCCGTAACGGAAGGTGTCCACACCGGGGATGGTGGGGAAGGCGAACTGGGCCTGGCCGGTCAGACCGCCCGAGCCGAGGAGCTTGCCGTGGAAGGCGCAGTCCGCGCGCAGCACGGTGCTCCGCTTGCCGTTGTGGAACTTGTACGCAAGCTTGACCGCGCCCTCGACGGCCTCGGCGCCCGAGTTCGGCAGGAACGCCATGCTGAGGTCGCCGGGGAGGATTTCGGCCAGGTTGTGGCCGAGGGCGGCGAGGTAGGGCGAGAAGTAGGTCTTGTGCACCTCCATGCGCCGGTCGCGGGCGAAGCGCTCGCGGGCGGCGAGGATGCGGGGGTGGTTGTGGCCGTGGTTGAGGACGCCGACGCCTCCGGTCAGGTCGAGGATCCGCCTGCCGTCGTCGAGGGTGAGGTAGGCGCCCTCGGCGCTGCGGACGAGCTCGCGGCCGAAGCCGAACGAGGTCATGAGGGAGACCTGGCTCTTGTTCACGTAACGGCGGTAGAGGTCGTGGACCTCGTCGACCTGCAACTTCTCGGCGTCGTCAAGGGTGTACACGGGCGTGGTCTCCCATCGGGGCGGTGGTGTGGGTGATCGGGGTGGGGCGGGTGATCGGGGCGACGAGGAGGGCGGGGAAGGAGAGGGGGTCGGGGGCGGGGGCGGCGCGGCGGGGAGCGGGGGCTGTACTCGCTGTCGCGGGAGTACGCGCCTCCCGGGCCTTTCCGGCCTCACCGGCCGCCCTGCCCTCCAGGGCCTCCCGGGAGGCCCTGGCCTCACCGGCCGACCTGGTCCGCGACCAGGCCAGGACGACCGCCGAACTGGCGAGTTCCGCGACGACGCACACAAGCCGGCTGGCGATCGCGGCCGCGGCGGCCAGGCCGCCGGGCAGGACGGTGGACAGGGCGGCGGTGAGGGTCAGCTCGCGCACGCCCCAGCCGTCGGGGACGACCAGCGCGAGGCTGCTGATCGCGGTGGCCAGGGCGAAGCCGCCGACCGCCGCGCCGAGCCCCGCCAAGGGCGGTGCTCCGACGGCCAGGAGCAGGAACCACAGGTGGAGGCCCGAGGCCGTCCAGGAGGCGATGGCGAGCAGGACGGCCCTGCGGACCGCACGGTCAGGCGGGGGGACGACCGGCCGCTTCACAAGGCGTGCGAGGGCCGTGACCGGCCGGGTGATCAGCGCGGGCCGGACGACTCCGGCCAGGAAGAGGAGCGCGGGCGGGCACAGCCACATCCAGTGGCCCGGCAGCGCGGCGGGGGCCGCGACCAGGCCGACGGCGGCGCCGGTGAGCAGGGTCAGGGCGAGGCTCAGCACATAGGCGGAGGTCATCTGGGCACCGGGGACACCGGCCTCCCGCCCGTGCGCCACATGGGTGATGACGCCCCAGACCCGGCCGGGCACGTACTTGCTGAGCTGGCCGAGGAAGTAGATCTTCGCCGCGCGCAGGCCGCGGATGGAGTGGTCGCCGGGGATGAGCACCCGCCAGGCGTGCACGGCGAGGACCAGGCCTGCGACGTTGGCGACGACCGAGGCGGCGATCAGGGGGACGGCGTCGGCGTGGGCGAACGCCTCCACGACCTTGGGGCCTTCGCCCCGCAGGAGGAGGTAGACCCCGATCAGGGCGGCGGCCACGACGACCGGGGTGAGGAGTCTGCGCAGCCACACCGTCACCGCGCCACCGCCCGCTCGGTGGAGCGCCGGTCGTCGGTGCGGGGCCGGGCGGAGGCGCGGGGCCGGGCGGAGGTGCGGGGCCCGTCATCGTTGCGGCGCCCGGAGGTACGTCGCCGGGCGGGCGTGAGTGCGCGAAGTGCGCCCCGCGCGGCGCCGACGAGGAGCGCCGCGTGGTTGGCCAGGTGGACTCCGGCGAAGAAGGGGACGAAGGAGGCGCCCCTACGGCGGGCCGCGAAGCCGAACAGACCGAGGTTGGCCAGGCAGAAGGCGAGCAGCCCGGCCACCGGCAGGGCCGCGAGGAGGGGAGCGGCCGGGGGCGGGGCGGAGAGGAGGAGCGCGAGGATCGGCAGCGGTACGGAGCCGAGGCAGAGGGCCGCGGCGAGGACGGACGCGGGGCTGTTGGCCGTCAGGTTGCTCCGCCCGCCGGCGCGGGCGGAGAGCAGCGCGGGCACGAGCAGGAGGGCCCGGCGGTACGTCTCCGAGAGCAGCGGGACGAGCCGGTGCTCCTCGTCGTGGCGTGCCATCACCCGCTCCGTGAGGATGATCCGGTAGTGCGGGGCGAGCCGGTCGCTGAACTCCAGGTCCTCCGAGTCGCGCAGCCGCTCGTCGAAACCGCCGAGCCGGTCGAAGACCTCGCGCGGCACGGCCGCCTGGGCGAAGAACGCGGTCTCCACCACTCCGGCGCCCCGGGCGCGCCACCAGTACGCGTGCAGCGTCTTGTACCACTCGACGGGCCCGTCGTCGAAGAGCGGTTCGGGCGCGATGACACCGTGCACACAGCCGCAGGCGGGGTCCTCGCGCAGGATCTCCAGCGCGTTGGCCACCGAGTCCGGGGTGAGCGCCTCGTCGGAGTCGAGGAAGAAGAGGACGTCGCCGGTGGCGGCGGCGATTCCCGCGTTCCGGGCGGCGGAGACACCGCGGTTGCCGTCGCCGCCGATCAGGACGCACGGATGGGTCCGGGCGATCTCGGCGGTCCGGTCGGTGCTGCCGTCGTCGACGACGATGACCTCGTGGACGGGGTGGGTCTGGGCGAGGACGGATCTCAGACAGGCGTCGAGGGTGCGTGCGGAGTTGTAGGCCGGTATGACGACCGACACGGTTTGCGTCATGGGAAGAGCACACCGGGTCCGCGTATGGATCGGATATCGATCACGTATCGCGGCTTCTCGCAGTCCGAGACGGCCAACGGCGCCGAGCGAAAAGGGAGTTGGGCGCTGCTAGCGTCCCCGGTCGTGAACGTTCCCCTGAAGCCCGTACGCGCCCCGAACCGGCCGTCACGCGAGAGACCCCGCGCCACCCGGCTCGTGATCGGGGCGGCGGTCGCCTGGGCGCTTCTCGTCGCCCTCGGGCAGCTGCTGAGCGGCCGGTGGTGGCTGTGGCTGCTGCCGGATCTGATGCCGCCGCCGGCCTTCGTCGCGGTACCCCTCGTGCTGTCCGCCCTGGCGTGCGCCGTGACCCGCGGGCGCACCCGGCGGTGGCTGCTCCCGGCCCTCTCGGTGCTCCTGGTGGCGGGGGCCGGGAGGGCGGGGCTCCACTGGGGCGCGCTGCTCCCAGGCGGCGGGCCCGGCCCGGCCCCCGCGCACGCGCTCAAGGTCTTCTCGTGGAACACGCTGTACTGGGACACGACCGACGACCCGGACGCGTTCCACCGCCATCTGCGGTCCAAGGACGCCGACGTCTACCTGCTCCAGGAGCATCTGGCCTGGGAGGACGGCAAGCACAAGGAGATCGACCGGCTCGCCCGGCTGCGGGCGGAGTTCCCCGGCTACCACCTCGTGGCGCGGGGGGAGCTGGTCACGCTCTCGCGCCATCCGGTGGTGGCCGCTCCCCCGGTCGGCCCGGGCCGGGCGCCGGAGGGCTCCGCGTCCTGGCGCGAGCGGTTCGAGTGGAACAAGGTGCTGCGCACCGATGTGGACGTGGCCGGCACGGTGGTGTCGTTCTACAACGTGCACGTCCCGGTGCAGCTGGACATCGAGCGCAGCTGGTTCAGCCCCGCCTTCTACGGCGTGGTCCGCGACACCGATCCCGTACGCAAGGAGCACTTCGCGGCGCTGCTGAGCGACGCCCGCGCGAACCCCCACCCGCTCCTCATCTCGGGGGACTTCAACACGACCCCGGCCATGGGTGACCTGAAGGGGCTGCGGGAGGCGTTCCGCGACACGCTGCCGGCCTCGTCGTCCTTCCTGCCGGGCACCTGGGGCGTCGGCGGCCTCCCGCTGTGGCGGCTGGACTGGACGTTCACGGACGAGGACCTGCGCGTGCACCGTTACGCGCTGGCCTCCGCCGCGGGCCTCTCCGACCACAAGGGCCAGGAGCTGGTGGTGTCCCCGGCGGACTGAGGCGCGGGGCCGGGCCGGGCCGGGAACAGTCCCGCCCCGGCCCGGACCCGACCCCCTGCCGAGCCCCCGGCCCCCGCCCCCGGCTCCGTCAGGCGCCCGCCTCGTCCAGCCGTCGCCGCTGGTCGGGGTCGAGGGTCAGGGCGAGCGCGCCCATGGCCTCCTCCACCTGTTCGACCCGGCTCGCCCCGACGACGGGCAGCACGGACGGTTCGCCGTCGAGGAGCCAGGCGAGGACCACCTGGTTGACGGTCGCGCCGAGTTCTCCGGCGACCTCGCGCAGGGCGGCGAGCCGGGGAGCGGTGCCGGGGTGGTCGTACGCCTCGGGGAGTCCGACCTCGGGGCGGGTGTAGCCGCCGGAGAGCAGCGCGCTGTAGGCCCAGATCGTCAGATCGCCTTCGCTGCGCGTGTAGTCGAGGAGCTCCCGGGTGACGTGGACGTGCGCCGTGGAGGGAAGGGCCTTGTCGAAGCGGGGCTGGAGGTAGGAGTGGCGGTACTGGAGGTGGGTGTAGCGCGGGCGGTCGCCGGCGAGGGCGCGGGCGCGCTCGACCCGCCAGACGGCGTGGTTGCTGACGCCGAGCTCGCCCGCCTTGCCCTCGTCGACGAGGTCGGCGAGGGCCGTGACGGTCTCGGCGAGCGGCACCGCGCGGTCCTCCACGTGGGCCCAGAAGACGTCGATCCGGTCCACGCCGAGCCGGCGGAGGCTGTCGTCGAGGGCGCTCCTGATCGCCTTCTCGGAGAGCCCTTCGATTTCGGCGGCCCCGGGGGTGGCGGGCCGGGCACCGCATTTGGTGGAGAGGACGAGGCCGTCGCGGTTGCCGCGCGCGGCGAGCCAGCGGCCGAGGGTCTCCTCGCTCTCGTCGCCGGTGCCGCCCTCGACCCAGTACGCGTAGTTGTTGGCGGTGTCGATCACGGTGCCGCCGAGTTCGGTGAAGCGGTCGAGCACGGCGAACGAGGTGGCCTCGTCGACCGACGTACCGAACGGCAGGGCGCCGAGGGCAAGGGTGCGCTGGGGGATCGCCATGGATACAGTCCTTCTCGAAGACGGTTGGACTAGACCATCTTGGATCAAGAACTTCCGCCGTGCAGGGGAAACGACCGAACAAGAACCGGCCGAACTCCCGGTCCTTTCAAGGCTGTTCGATTGGTCTAGTCCTGGAACCGACCGCGGCCCTACCATCACAGAGGCCTCACGGTCAGGCACGCGAAGTGAACGGGCACGACGGGACCATTCGGGGGGAAGACGCCTTGCTTGAGGCGCTGGGGATAGAGCAGTCCGCGGAGACCGTGTACCGGCTCATGCTCGAACGGCCCGACTACGGCGTGGCGGACATGGCCCGCCGGCTCGACTGGCCTGAGCAGCAGGTCCGCGAGGCACTGGGCAGGCTCACGGAGGCACGGCTCGTCGCCATGGACGACGGATCGGGGGAGGTCCTCCCGTTCGACCCCGAGGTCGGCTTCTCCTTCCTCCTCTCCCGGGCCGAGGCCGAACTGAGCCGGCGGCGGCGCCAGGTCGAGCGCGCCGAGCGGGCCGTGGCCGACATCCTCGCCACGTACACCGACCGGGACGACGGCGCGGCCCGGCACGACGTGGTGCACCGGGTCGTGGGCCTCGACAACGTCCGCGAACGGCTCGAGGACCTGGCCGCGAACGTCCGCACCGAGTGCCTCTCGCTCCTCCCGGGCGGCGCCCAGCTCCCCGACACGATGGACGCGAGCCAGCCGCTCGACCAACTCGCCCTGGAACGCGGCGTGAAGATCCGGTCGATCTACCAGGAGAGCTTCCGCAACGACCCGCCGACCGTCGAGTACGTCCGCTGGTACTGCGAACTCGGCGGCGAGGCGCGGACCGTGCCCGTCGTCCCCATGCTCATGGTGATCGTCGACCGCGAGGCCGCGCTCGTACCGGTCGACCCGGAGGACGGACGCGCGGGCGCGCTCGAAGTCCGCAGCCCCGGCCTCGTCCACGCGCTCATGGTGCTCTTCGACCGCCTGTGGGACACGGGAACCCCGTTCGGCGAGGCCCCGCGCCGCGACGAGCACGACCTCTCCCCGCAGGAGCGGGAGTTGCTCATGCTGCTCGGCATCGGCTGCACGGACGACATCGCCGCCCGCCGACTCGGCGTCTCCCTGCGGACCGTGCGCCGGATGAGCTCGGAGCTGATGAACCGGCTCGGCGCCCGCAGCCGTTTCGAGGCGGGGGTACGGGCCACCAAGGAGGGCTGGCTCTGACCTCGGGCCCGAGGGGATACCGACGAATCACTTCCGTTATGCGGACAGGGGTTCCATGGAGCTGAGCAGTCGCCTAGATTTCCCCAGCATTACCCAGGTGATCAGCGAGGGGACGGCAACCGGCATGTCAGACGCGCCAGATACGGCACAAGGGAAACAACCCGCCATCACACCCATGCGGGTGGTGATCGGACTCTGTCTGTTCGCCCCGTTCGTGGCGATGCTCTGGGTGAGTTCCTACGCGAAGACCGAACCGCTCTTCGCCGGCATCCCGTTCTTCTACTGGTACCAGATGCTCTGGGTGCTGATCTCCACCGCGCTCACCATGGTTGCCTACAAGCTGTGGCAGATCGACCAGCGCGCCCGCAAGGGAGGTGACGCACGATGAAGGACGTCACAGGCGTGAACGGCGTCGCGCTCGCCGTCTTCATCTTCTTCTTCCTGGCCGTCACGGTCATGGGATTCCTCGCCTCGCGCTGGCGCAGGGCCGAGAACGAGAACAGCCTCGACGAGTGGGGCCTGGGCGGCCGCTCGTTCGGCACCTGGGTGACCTGGTTCCTGCTCGGCGGCGACCTCTACACCGCGTACACCTTCGTCGCCGTCCCGGCGGCCATCTACGCGGCGGGCGCGGCCGGCTTCTTCGCCGTGCCGTACACGATCCTGGTCTACCCGCTGATCTTCACCTTCCTGCCGCGCCTGTGGTCGGTCTCGCACAAGCACGGATACGTCACCACCTCGGACTTCGTGCGCGGCCGCTTCGGCTCCAAGGGCCTCTCGCTCGCGGTGGCGGTCACCGGCATCCTCGCCACCATGCCGTACATCGCGCTCCAGCTCGTCGGCATCCAGGCCGTCCTGGACGTGATGGGCGTCGGCGGCGGCGAGACCACCCACTGGTTCATCAAGGACCTGCCGCTGCTCATCGCCTTCGGTGTCCTCGCGGCGTACACGTACTCCTCGGGTCTGCGCGCCCCCGCGCTCATCGCCTTCGTCAAGGACACCCTGATCTACATCGTCATCGCGGTGGCGATCATCTACATCCCGATCAAGCTCGGCGGCTTCGACGAGATCTTCGCCAAGGCGGGCGAGACGTACGCGCAGACCAACGAGGCGACCGGCAAGCCGCGCGGCTCGCTCGTCCCCGGCGAGGCCGGCCAGTGGACGTACGCGACGCTCGCGCTCGGCTCGGCGCTCGCGCTCTTCATGTACCCGCACTCCATCACGGCGACCCTGTCGTCCCGGAGCCGTGAGGTCATCCGCCGCAACACCACGATCCTGCCGCTGTACTCGCTGATGCTGGGCCTGCTCGCGCTGCTCGGCTTCATGGCGATCGCCGCCGGGATCCAGGTGAAGAACGGGCAGCTCGCCATCCCGCAGCTGTTCGAGACGATGTTCCCGGACTGGTTCGCGGGCGTCGCGTTCGCCGCGATCGGCATCGGCGCGCTCGTCCCGGCCGCGATCATGTCGATCGCCGCGGCCAACCTCTTCACCCGCAACATCTACAAGGACTTCATCAAGAAGGACGCGACCCCGGCGCAGGAGACCAAGGTCTCCAAGATCGTCTCGCTTCTGGTGAAGGTCGGCGCGCTCGCCTTCGTCCTCACCATGGACAAGACCGTCGCCATCAACTTCCAACTGCTCGGCGGCATCTGGATCCTGCAGACCTTCCCCGCCCTCGTCGGCGGCCTCTTCACCCGCTGGTTCCACCGCTGGGCGCTGCTCGCCGGCTGGGCCGTCGGCATGCTCTACGGCACGGTCGCCGCGTACGGGGTCGCCAGCCCCACCCAGAAGCACTTCGGCGGCTCCTCGGCCGAGATCCCGGGCATCGGCGAGATCGGCTACATCGGTCTCACCGCCTTCGTCCTCAACCTCGTCGTCACGGTCGTCCTCACCTTCGTCCTCAAGGCCGTCAAGGCCCCGGAGGGCATCGACGAGACCTCCCCGTCCGACTACACGGCGGACGCCGGAGACGCCGGCGTGCAGACCAAGATGCCGAAGCTCGGCGCCGACACGCACTGACCGGCCCCACGGCCGCGACGCGCTGACCCGGCACACAGCCGCACCCGAAGGGCCCGGGATCCCCGCCATGGGATCCCGGGCCCCTTCGCGTCCCCGTGGAGGCACACTTCCCTCATGGACTTCACGATCAGGGCGGTACGGCCCGAGGAGTACGAGACGCTCGGGGAACTCACCGCGGGCACCTACCTGGACGACGGACTGCTGAAGTACGGGGCGCAGGACTTCTATCTGGACGTGCTGCGGGACACCGCGCGGCGGGCGCGCGAGAGCGAGGTGCTCGTCGCCGAGGACGCCGAGGGGCGGCTCCTCGGCGGAGTGACCTTCGCCACCGGCAACACCACCTGGGCGGACATCGCGGTCGCCGGCGAGGCCGAGTTCCGCATGCTCGCCGTCAGCCGGGAGGCCCGCGGCCGAGGCGTCGGAGAAGCCCTCGTACGGGCCTGTATCGAGCGCGCGAGGGCCCTCCCGGGGTGCGAGCGCCTCGTGCTCTCCACGGACGCGAAGATGGTCTCGGCGCACCGGATCTACGACCGCCTGGGCTTCGTCCGCACCCCGCACCGCGACTGGGAACCGACCCCGGGCCTTCTGCTGCGCACCTACGCCCTGGAGTTCTGACACCGGGCGGCGACACAACATGTGGGGGGTGCCATGAGCGGCGCCCCCCACATGTATGCTCGTGCTCGCTGTCGACGCAGGGGAATCCGGCGCGAATCCGGAACTGTCCCGCAACGGTGTGCTTCCTACGGATACGACCCATTCGTACGAGGTGAGTCCGACAACCTGCCGACAGCGCGCCCGGTCCGTCCGTTCCGGGTGCCACTGACGTCCGGGCCTCGCGGAGTGGGCCGGTGGAAGCGTCGCGTCCGGCGTTACGGATGCCCGCATGCCCGCCTTCCCCCGCCGCGGCCCCGAGCCGAGCGAGGGAGAGCCCCCACGTGACCATCGCGCCCGCCGATCCGGCTTCCGCCGAGGCTTCCGCGGTCGAGAGCGACGGCCCCGGGACCGTGCTGCTGCGGACCCTGACCGACCTCACCGCCGATCTCCCCGACACCGACCCCGGCAAGGTCGCCGCCGCCGCGCTCCGCGGCCGCAGCGCCGCGTCGGACGAGGCGGAACTGCGCGAGCTGGCCACCGAGGCGGCCGCGGGTCTGATCGCGGAGGACCCGGCGTACTCCCGGCTCGCCGCCCGGCTCCTGACGGTCACCATCGCCGACGAGGCGGCCGGCCAGGGCGCGTACTCCTTCTCCGCCTCCGTCGCCGTCGGCCACCGCGAGGGCCTGATCGCCGACCGCACCGCCGAGTTCGCCGCCCTGCACGCGGCCCGCCTCGACGCGACCATCGACCGGGCCGGCGACGACCGCTTCGGCTACTTCGGCCTGCGCACCCTCTACTCGCGCTACCTGCTGCGCCACCCGATCACCCGCAAGGTCATCGAGACCCCGCAGCACTTCATGCTCCGCGTCGCCTGCGGCCTCGCCGAGGACGACAGCACGCGCGCGCTCGACGAGGTCACGGCGCTGTACGGCCTGATGAGCCGCCTGGACTACCTCCCCTCCTCCCCCACGCTCTTCAACTCCGGCACCCGCCACCCGCAGATGTCCTCCTGCTACCTCCTGGACTCCCCGCAGGACGAGCTGGACTCCATCTACGACCGCTACCACCAGGTGGCGCGCCTCTCGAAGCACGCGGGCGGCATCGGCCTCTCGTACTCCCGCATCCGGGCCCGCGGTTCGCTGATCCGCGGCACCAACGGGCACTCCAACGGCATCGTGCCGTTCCTGAAGACCCTCGACGCCTCCGTCGCCGCCGTGAACCAGGGCGGCCGCCGCAAGGGCGCCGCCGCCGTCTACCTGGAGACCTGGCACGCGGACATCGAGGAGTTCCTGGAGCTCCGCGACAACACCGGCGAGGACCAGCGCCGTACGCACAACCTGAACCTGGCGCACTGGATCCCGGACGAGTTCATGCGCCGCGTCAACGCCGACGCCGACTGGTCGCTGTTCTCCCCGGCGGACGTGCCCGAGCTGGTCGACCTGTGGGGCGAGGAGTTCGACGCCGCCTACCGCGCCGCCGAGGCCAAGGGCCTGGCCCGCAAGACGATGCCGGCCCGCGACCTGTACGGCCGGATGATGCGGACGCTGGCCCAGACCGGCAACGGCTGGATGACCTTCAAGGACGCCTCGAACCGTACGGCCAACCAGACCGCCGAGCCCGGCACGGTCGTCCACTCCTCCAACCTGTGCACCGAGATCATCGAGGTCACGAACGACGGCGAGACGGCCGTCTGCAACCTGGGCTCGGTCAACCTGGGCGCGTTCGTGGACGCCTCGTCCCAGGACATCGACTGGGAGCGCCTGGACGCGACCGTCCGCACCGCCGTCACGTTCCTCGACCGGGTCGTCGACATCAACTTCTACCCGACCGAGCAGGCGGGCCGCTCCAACGCCCGCTGGCGGCCGGTGGGCCTGGGCGCGATGGGCCTCCAGGACGTCTTCTTCCAGCTGAAGCTGCCGTTCGACTCCGCCGAGGCCCGCGCGCTCTCGACGAAGATCTCCGAGCGGATCATGCTCGCCGCGTACGAGGCCTCCGCCGACCTCGCCGAGCGCAACGGCCCGCTGCCGGCCTGGGAGAAGACCCGTACGGCCCGCGGTGTCCTGCACCCCGACCACTACGACGTCGAGCTGAACTGGCCGGAGCGCTGGACGGCGCTGCGCGCCCGCATCGCGTCGACCGGCATGCGCAACTCCCTCCTCCTCGCCATCGCGCCGACGGCGACCATCGCCTCGATCGCCGGCGTCTACGAGTGCATCGAGCCGCAGGTCTCCAACCTCTTCAAGCGCGAGACGCTCTCCGGCGAGTTCCTCCAGGTCAACTCCTACCTGGTCGACGAGCTGAAGAAGCTCGGCGTGTGGGACGCGCAGACCCGCGAGGCCCTGCGCGACGCCAACGGCTCCGTCGCCGGCTTCACCTGGGTTCCGGCCGAGGTCCGCGAGCTGTACCGCACGGCGTGGGAGATCCCGCAGCGCGGCCTGATCGACATGGCCGCGGCGAGGACCCCGTTCCTGGACCAGTCGCAGTCCCTGAACCTCTTCCTCGAAACCCCGACCATCGGCAAGCTGTCGTCGATGTACGCGTACGCCTGGAAGCAGGGCCTGAAGACGACGTACTACCTGCGCTCCCGCCCGGCGACCCGGATCGCCCGCGCCGCCCAGGCGTCGACGACCGCCGCCCCCATCCCCGTCCAGCAGGCGGCCCCCGACGCGGACGCCCTCGCCTGCTCCCTCGAAAACCCCGAGTCCTGCGAGGCCTGCCAGTAATGAGTGCCCACCCGTCGCCCGACCGCCACCCCTCAACGACGGCGCTGCGCGCCGGCACCTCTTCTTCCGACAAGAACCTCCTCGACCCGGGCTTCGAACTGACCCTCCGTCCGATGCGCTACCCGGACTTCTACGAGCGCTACCGCGACGCCATCAAGAACACCTGGACCGTCGAGGAGGTCGACCTCCACTCGGACGTCGCCGACCTCGCCAAGCTCACCCCGGGCGAGCAGCACATGATCGGCCGCCTGGTCGCGTTCTTCGCGACGGGCGACTCGATCGTCTCGAACAACCTGGTCCTCACGCTCTACAAGCACATCAACTCCCCGGAGGCGCGCCTGTACCTGTCGCGCCAGCTGTTCGAGGAGGCCGTGCACGTCCAGTTCTATCTGACGCTGCTCGACACCTACCTGCCCGACCCGGACGACCGCGCGGCCGCGTTCGACGCGGTCGAGGAGATCCCCTCGATCCGCGAGAAGGCGCAGTTCTGCTTCCGCTGGATGGACTCGGTAGAGAAGATCGACCGCTTGGAGACCCAGGCCGACCGCCGCCGCTTCCTCCTGAACCTGATCTGCTTCGCCGCGTGCATCGAGGGCCTGTTCTTCTACGGCGCCTTCGCCTACGTCTACTGGTTCCGCTCCCGCGGCCTGCTCCACGGCCTGGCGACGGGCACCAACTGGGTGTTCCGGGACGAGACGATGCACATGAACTTCGCCTTCGAGGTCGTGGACACCGTCCGCAAGGAGGAGCCGGAGCTCTTCGACGACGCGCTCCAGCAGCAGGTCACCGACATGCTGAGGGAAGCCGTCGAGGCGGAGCTGCAGTTCGGCCGCGACCTGTGCGGCGACGGCCTGCCCGGCATGAACACCGAGTCGATGCGCGAGTACCTCCAGTGCGTCGCCGACCAGCGCCTCCAGCGCCTCGGCTTCGCCCCGGTGTACGGCTCGGAGAACCCGTTCGCGTTCATGGAGCTCCAGGGCGTCCAGGAACTGACCAACTTCTTCGAGCGCCGCCCGTCCGCCTACCAGGTGGCGGTCGAGGGCTCGGTGGACCTGGACGAGGACTTCTAGTCCGTACGGATACGAGGAAGGGCCCCGCACTCGTCGGAGTGCGGGGCCCTTCCTCGTACCGGCGTGATCAGGCGTTCGGCACCGTCTCGTAGCGCGGGGTGCCCTCTTCCATCTGGCGGAGGGCGTCCTTGCGGTCGCGCTTGGAGAGGCGGTCGATGTACAGGTAGCCGTACAGGTGGTCCGTCTCGTGCTGGAGGCAGCGGGCGAAGTAGCCGGTGCCGCGTACCTTGATCGGGTTGCCCTGGGCGTCCTGGCCGTGGACCTCCGCGTAGTCGGGGCGGGCCAGTTCGGCGTAGGCGGTGGGGACGGACAGGCAGCCCTCGTTGGACTCGTCCAGGACGCGCTGGTCGGCCGGCAGCTCCGTCAGGACCGGGTTGACCACGACGCCCGTGTGGCGGACGCCCTCGTCGTCGGGGCAGTCGTAGACGAAGACCTTGAGGTCCACACCGATCTGGTTGGCGGCCAGGCCCACGCCCTCGGCGGCCTTCTGGCTGGCGAACATGTCGTCGATGAGCGCCGCGAGCTCGTCGTCGAACTCGGTGACGTCCTTGCACTCCTTGTGGAGCACCGGGTTGCCGACCACCGTGATCGGGCGGGCGGTGCCGCGCTCGCGGTGGGCGAGCTCGCGCGCCTCGCAGTCCTCCGTGTCCACGACGAAACCGTCGTTGGTCTGCGTCTGCTCGTCCGTCTCCTGCTGCGCCATGTCCGGCCGCGCCCTTCTGAAAACCCGATTCCGTCGGAGGACAGCCTACGGGCCCAGGAGGGAAGACTCAGCAGACCTCTTCGAGATCACGCCACTCGCGGCTGTCCGGGCTGTCCGCCACCCAGCCGTCCAGGAGCCCGCGCACCAGACCGGCCGGCGCCGCGAGGCCGCACTCCCGCTCCGGGACCCACAGCTCGCCGGGCGAGCGGTGGCCGAGCGGCCCGGGATGCCCCGGCTCGCTGTGGTCGTGCGGGTCGGAGTGCTCGCCCTCGCCCTCGGCGCTCGGCATGGTCGACTCGGAGCAGGCGCGGCAGAGCAGCCGCACGGAGGACGACCAGTCCTCGGCGGCGAATCCGGCCTCCGCGGCGAGCTGTTCCAGGGCGTCCCGGTCGGCCTCGGTGGCCGCCTCCAGGAGGACCACCCAGGTGGGGACGGGTGAGGGGGCCCACAGCTCGATCTCGTCGAATACCGGGTAGGAGGGTCCGGCGGTGGTGGTCCGCTCGCCGTTCGGCACGCCGTCGTGGAGGACGACCTCGCCCCAGCGGCGGCCCGAGGACGGCAGCGGGATGGAGAGGACCTCGATCCGGGCCGGGTCGAGCCGGCGGCCCCAGACGACCTCGGCCTCGCCCTCGGGCGAGAGGCGGACGGCGGCGCTGCCCAGCTCCATCCCGGCGGGCTCGCCGGTGCCGGAGGCGGCGCCGGGGACCTTGAGGCCGTACGCCTGCCAGGCGCGGCGGGCCAGCGGCCAGTCCTGGAGCGCGGTGGCGGCGATCCCCACGTTCCACCAGTCGGGGGCGCCGCTCTCCTTGTCGAGCAGCGCGACCGCGCGGAGCCCGGCGGCCCGCGCCTGCTCCCAGTCGTGCCGGAACTTGTGCAGCAGTGCCAGGTTGAACCAGGACTCGGAGAGCCAGGGTTCCAGATCCGCCGCCCGCGTGAGCAGCGCGCCCGCGTCCTCGTACCGTCCGTCGCCGATCAGCGTGAACGCGCGGTCGGTGGCCTGCCGCCACGAGGCGGAGGGCCGATGCCGTACCTTCCCGAAGATCTTCACGATTCCCGCCTGCCGGTCGCTTCACCCTCTTGTTCGCATCCAACCATGCCCGGTCGGACGCGCGCTCATTACCCATGGGTTACCCCGTGACGACGGAGGTCACCCCCGCGGGTCCGCCCCGGGCAAGGACCCTGGCCAGGCATTCGACGACGTCCGGGTGGTAGTCGCGGGCGGTACCGAGCCTGAGCCGCTCCAGGGCGTCGAGGGCGGCGCCCGCGCTCTCGCCGCCCGCGAGGTCGTCGTAGGCGTTCACGGCGCGGACGATCCGGGCGGCCAGCGGCTGCTCGCGGTACGGGTCGGCCTGCCGTTCCACGATCACGGCGACGGCCGCCGGGACGCCGGTCCTGCGGACGACCTCGCCGCCCAGGAGGGCGATCCGGCGCTGCTCCTCGGCCGGGAGGAGTGCGGTGGCGCCGCCGTCGACGGGGTCGACGAGGGAGAGCTGCCCGATGTCGTGCATGAGCGCCGCCTGCTCCAGGACGGTCAGCTCGGCCCCGGAGAGGCCGAGCTCCCGGCCGACGGCCGTGCTGAGGGCGGCGACCCGGCGGGTGTGGCCGGGCGGGGTGCAGCCGGCGATCTCGGTGGCGCGGGCGAGGGAGGCGATGGTCTGCCGGTTGACGGTGCGGACGGCCGCGTACCGCCGGAAGGAGACCTGGGTGAGGAGCAGCGGTACGGCGAGCACGGGCAGCGCCCAGAGCCCGGCGGCGGCCACGCCGAGGGCCATGACGGCGCCGGTGGCGCAGACGGCGGAGCCGATGCCGAGGAGGGCGCGGAGTTCGTCGCGGAGGAGGGGGCCGTACGGGAATCCGGTGCGGGCGCGGAGCAGGAGCGCGGCGAGGACGGCGTCGCAGAGGGCGGTGAGGACGAGCAGGAGGAGCAGGAAGAGGGCGTACGGCGGGCCCTGGCCGAGGTGCTCGACGACGACCCCGGAGTTGTAGAGGGGCTGGAAGCAGAGCGCGGCGAAGGCGACGGTGAGGACGCGGCGGGCGAGGTGGTCGGGGCCGGGGCCCCGGCCCCGGGCGAGGTGGGGGACGATCCCGGCGAGTCCCGCGGCGACGACGACGGCGACGATCTGGAGGACGCCGTGGGTGGTGGCGGTGCCGGCGCTCGCCCCGAGGAGGGCGTACGCGAGGGCTCCGGCGGCGGCGAGCGGTGCCGGTTCGCGTTCGCCGGGGGCGGCGCCCCAGCGGGTGAGCTCGCCGAGGGCGACGAGGGTGCCGAAGGCGAGGGCGTTGCCGGGTTCGGCGACTCCGTACCAGAGGGTGGAGGCGAAGCCGGCGAGGCTCAGCAGCAGGGCGGCGCCGTGGACGGCGCCGGCGGTGGCGGCTCCGGGCCTCACGCGCGCTCCTTCGACCAGGCGGGCCTTGGGGCGTCCGCCGCGCGGGGCGGCGGCAGCTGGTCGGGCCGCGGGGGTGTCTCGTCGGCGGTGGTGGCGGACTGCCAGCCGTGCCGGTCCAGGGCGCGGACGAGCGCGGTGACCATCCGGGGGTCGAAGTGGCTGCCGGCGCACCGCTGGAGTTCGGCGACGGCGGTGGGGACGGGGCGGGCCCGGCTGTAGGAGCGGGTGGAGGTCATGGCGTCGAAGGCGTCGGCGACGGCGACCACCCGGGCGAACTCGGGGATCTCCTCGCCGCGCAGCCCGTAGGGGTAGCCGGTGCCGTCCATGCGTTCGTGGTGGTGGAGGATCGCGCCGCGCGCCTCGCCGAGGAAGCCGATGCCCCGGACCATCTCGTGTCCGTACTCCGGGTGCAGTTCGATGACCCGGCGTTCTTCGGGGGTGAGCGGGCCGTCCTTGCGGAGGACCCGGGTGGGGACGCCGAGTTTGCCGACGTCGTGGAGGATGCCGGCGAACCGTACGACGTCGAGCCGGTCCTCGGCCATGCCGAGTTCACGGGCGATCAGGACGGAGGCGTGGCCGACGCGTTCGCTGTGGCCGCGGGTGTAGCGGTCCTTGATGTCGACGGCCTGGACGAGGGCGCGGATGGTGGCCTGGTGGGCGGCGCGTTCGCGGTGGTACTGGGCGAAGACCCAGCAGGAGATGTACATGGGGAGGAGTACGAAGAGCGCCGAGACGGGCCCGTAGGTGCTGCGCCAGAGGACGGCCATCATCAGTCCGGCGAGGCCGTGCACGGCGTGCGGGGCGAGTGCCCGGCCGAGGAGGCCGCGCCAGGCGGCCCGTAGGGGCAGCCCTTCGGCGGTGGCGCGGATGCCGCCGTCGAGGGCGGTGAGGACGAGGCAGAAGGTGAGTGCGGCGGCGCCGGCGGGGAGCAGCGCGTACGGGAAGTCGGGGGTGTCGGGTCCGTGGCCGAGGGCGTCGGTGCCGCCGAGGGCTCCCGCGGTTCGTGCGGCGGCCCAGACGGCGAGGGCCGTGGCGGCGGCGCGCCAGGCGCGGCGGGGCGCGGCCGGGGGTTCGTCGACGCGGGTGAGGAGGCTTCCGGGCAGGGCGGCGAGTGCGGCGGCGGCGGGTGGCAGGAGGAGGGCGGCGGCGAGGAGGACGGGGAAGAAGGAGCCGGTGCCCATGGGGACGGAGCCGCCGAGTGCGCGGCTGAGGTGCGGGCAGCGGGCGGGCAGCTCGCAGAGGGCGTACAGGGCGGCGAGGAGCGCGACCGTGCTCCAGGGGGTGGACGCGCCGGGGTGCAGCGCGGGCAGGGCGCAGGCCCCGGCGCCGAGCAGGGCGCAGCCGATGTACCCGCGGGCCGCCCGTGGAATGACCTTCACGCCCATCACGCGTGCCACGCTAGCGAGCGGGGCGGCGGGGGGCGGCACTCCGGCGGTGATTCGCACCATCGGGTGATACAAGCTGACTTACGGCGGAGGCCGCCGCGTTCGTGCCGCGGCGGCCTCCGTTCCCTCTGCCGGAGGGGTACTACTCCTGCGGTGCCGGCGTCGTCGGGAGGATCGCCGTGATCTCCTGCTCGGGCACAGGGTGCCCGGAGCGGATGAGGTCGATCCGGCCCATGACCTTGGACCGCAGGTCGGTGGGGACGTCGTCACTGCCGCAGCAGCGCTTGACGAGCTTCTTCACCGCCTGTTCGAGGCCGTACTTCTCCAGGCACGGGGAGCACTCCTCGAAGTGCACCTCGAACTTGGTGCAGTCGCTGTCGGGCATCTCTTTGTCGAGGAACTCGTAGAGATGATCCAGGACCTCTGAGCAATCCGTCTCGTGCGGCTCTCCGCAGCTCATGAGCCCGAGCCTTTCAGATCGTTCGACGACTCTCCGGCGCCCGCGGGTACCAGCCCGCGGTCGCGGGCGTAGTCCTCGAGCATGCCGCGCAGCTGGCGGCGGCCCCGGTGCAGTCGGGACATCACCGTACCGATGGGTGTCCCCATGATGTCCGCGATCTCCTTGTACGCAAAGCCCTCGACATCCGCGAGATAGACGGCGATGCGGAACTCCTCGGGAATCGCCTGGAGCGCTTCCTTCACGTCGGAGTCCGGGAGGTGGTCGAGCGCCTGCGACTCGGCGGAGCGCAGCCCGGTCGACATGTGCGACTCGGCGCGGGCGAGCTGCCAGTCCTCGATCTCCTCGGCGGCGCTGCGCTGGGGCTCACGCTGCTTCTTGCGGTACGAGTTGATGAAGGTGTTCGTGAGGATGCGGTACAGCCACGCCTTGAGGTTCGTGCCCTCGCGGAACTGGTGGAAGGATCCGTACGCCTTGGCGTACGTCTCCTGCACCAGGTCCTCCGCGTCCGCGGGGTTGCGCGTCATGCGCAGCGCGGCCGAGTACATCTGGTCGAGGTAGCCGAGGGCGTCCCGCTCGAAGCGCGCGTTGCGCTCCTCGGTCGTCTCCTCGGGGCCGTCGTCGGTCCCTGTGTCGGTCCCAGTGACCGGACCCACCTCCTCCAGCGCGGCGGCGAGCCCGAGGGCGGACCCGCTCGTTTCGGAGGATAGACGAGGAACCGCTCCGCCCGCCGCCCGAATCTGGGCGCCCTTGGGGGCGGGCAGCACTGTCCAGTCGAGGTCAGCGGCCTGCGCACGCTCCGGGCACATGGTCGAACCCATACGACGGACACCTCTTCCTTTGCTCTCACACCGACGCTCTCGACAACAGCGGCCCCCCGTTCCACATTCCCGCTACGGGCGGGGTGTTCGGCGCAGGCCGGTGATCCACTCGGCGACCGCGTCCGCGAGCAGCTCCACGGCCTCGTCCTGGCCGAGGGGCGCGCGCTTGGGCAGGGCGAAGCCGTGGTCGCCGTACGGGACCTCGACGAGCTCGTACGGGCCTTCCGGGTACTCCTCCGGCCGTCCGAAGGGGTCGTTGCCGCCCTGGACGACGAGGGTGGGCAGGCCGGTGCCGAGGAGCTCGTCGGCGCGGGACTTCTCGGGCCTGCCCGGGGGGTGGAGCGGGAAGCTCAGCGCGAGGACGGCGAGCGCGCCGAGGTCCCGGCCGGTGCGGCAGGCGACCCGGGCGCCGGCGCTGCGGCCGCCGGCGATCACCGGGAGGCCGGGCCGGGCGAGGGCGGGCCAGAGGCCGCGCCAGCCGGTGTCCAGGGTCTTGGGGGCGGGGGCGACCTTCTTGCCGGCGACCCGCCAGGGCTGCTCGACGAGGGCGACGGTCACGCCCTTCGCGGGGAGCGCGGCGGCCAGGGCCTGGAGGTCGCGGGCCTCGATGCCGCCGCCGGCGCCGTGGCCGAGGGCGAGGACGGCCCACGGCTCCGTCCCCTCGTGCCAGGTGACGCGGGCCTCACCGGCGTCGGTGGAAACGGTCTCGTTCTGTGTCACGTCGGTCACGGGCTCATCTTGCCGCCCGGCCGTCTCCCCGGCCTGGACGGACGGTCAGAACAGCGTGCCGACCTCCGGGCCCTCCAGCTCGGTGAGGAGTTCGGGTCCGTTGTTGCGGACGTTGCTGACGGCGGTGGCCACCGGGTAGGCCCGCATGAGTCCCCCGGGCGGCGGGGCGAGCAGGCCGCGCAGTTCCTCCGGGTCGGTGCGCGCCGGGTCGAGCCAGGCGTCCCAGCGGTCCTCGGTGAGCATCAGGGGCATCCGGGGGTGGATGTCGGCGAGCGAGTGCGGGCCCTCGGCGGGGGCCACGCCGAGCGGTCCGGTCTCCGCCTCGGTGGTGATCACCGAGCAGGTCACCCACCACGCCGAGGGGTCGCCGTCGGGCAGGGTCCGGTCGCGCCAGAACTCGTACAGGCCCGCCATCGCGAAGACCGAGCCGTCCGCCGGGGTCACGAAGTACGGCTGCTTACGGGGCCGCTTCTTCTTCCCCTCGACCTCCAGGTCGCGCTCCCCCGCCGCGGTCACCCACTCGTAGTAGCCGTCGGCGGGCAGGATGCAGCGGCGGGCCGCGAAGGCCCGTTTGAAGGAGGGCTTCTCGTCCACGGTCTCCGCGCGCGCGTTGATCATCCGGGCGGCGCCCTCCGGCGACTTCGCCCAGGACGGCACGAGGCCCCACTTCAGTGCGCGGAGCTGGCGAACCGGACGCGGGGATCCCGCGTCTTTCACAGGACGCTCGAGAACGGCCCAGACCTCTTTGGTGGGGGCCACGTTCCAGTCGGGGGCCAGAGTCTCCTCCGGCTCCCACTTCTCAATACCGAAGGCGTCGACCAGGTCCTCGGGCCGCCGACTCGCCGCATACCGTCCGCACATACGTGCCAGACTGCCACGATCCCCGACCCCCCGAGGAGCGGCCCGAGACATGGACCTCTTCAGCCCGCAGGACGCGCCGGCCGAGTGGCTGGTGATCGCCACCGGCGTCGCCGCCCTCGCCGTCACCGTGCCCCGCCGCGTCTGGCTCCTGGCCCGCAACGCGATCACCATCGCCCACGAGGGCGGCCACGGCCTCCTCGCCCTCGCCACCGGCCGGCGCCTCGAAGCGATCCGGCTGCACTCGGACACCAGCGGACTGACGGTGAGCCGGGGCCGCCCGACCGGTGTCGGCGTGGTCCTCACCCTGGCCGCCGGCTATCCCGCGGCCCCGCTGCTCGGCCTCGGCGGCGCCGCCCTGCTCGGCACCCACCGGGTCACCCTGCTGCTGTGGGTCGCGACGGCCCTGCTCCTCGCGATGCTCGTGATGGTCCGCAACGCGTACGGGATCCTCACCGTCCTCCTGACGGGCGCCACCTTCCTCCTCGTCTCCTGGCTGACCGGCCCCGACGTCCAGTCGGCCTTCGCCTACGCGGTGGTCTGGTTCCTGCTCCTCGGCGGTGTGCGCCCGGCCTTCGAGCTCCAGGCGAAGCGGCGCCGGGGCGGCACCGGCGACTCGGACGCGGACCAGCTGGCGCGGCTCACCCATGTGCCCGCCGGGGTGTGGCTGTTCTTCTTCCACGCGGTCTCGATCTGCGCCCTGATCGGCGGCGGGCGCTGGCTCCTGCGCTACTGACTCCCCCGTACAGTGAGTTCCATGACCGCAGCTGCTTCCGCGCACACCGATCCGTCCACCGACCTCTGGCCCGCTCCGTACGCGCGCGGCGCCGTCGACGCGACCGTCACCGTGCCCGGCTCGAAGTCGGTCACCAACCGGGCCCTCGTCCTCGCCGCGCTCGCCTCCGAGCCCGGCTGGCTGCGGCGCCCGCTGCGCTCCCGGGACACCCTCCTGATGGCCGAGGCGCTCCGTACCCTCGGCGTGCGGATCGAGGAGACCGTGTCGTCCAGCTCCTCCGCCGCGGGCGAGCCCGACGGCTCGGGCGAGGCCTGGCGGATCATCCCGGCGCAGCTGCACGGCCCCGCGACCGTCGACGTCGGCAACGCCGGTACGGTCATGCGCTTCCTGCCGCCGGTCGCGGCGCTCGCCGAAGGCCCGGTGCGCTTCGACGGCGACCCCCGTTCCCACGAGCGCCCGCTGCACGGCGTGATCGACGCGCTGCGCGCGCTCGGCGCCCGTATCGACGACGACGGCCGGGGCGCGCTGCCCCTGACCGTGCACGGCGCCGGTGGCCTGGACGGCGGGACGGTCGAGATCGACGCCTCCTCGTCGTCGCAGTTCGTCAGCGCCCTGCTGCTGTCCGGCGCCCGTTTCAACCAGGGCGTCGAGGTACGGCACGTGGGCACGCGGCTGCCCTCGCTGCCGCACATCCGGATGACGGTCGACATGCTGCGGGCGGTCGGCGCCCAGGTCGACGAGCCGGAGCACGGCGGCGCGCCCGACGTGTGGCGGGTGACCCCGTCCGCGCTGCGCGGCCGGGACCTGGTCGTCGAGCCGGACCTGTCGAACGCGCAGCCGTTCCTGGCGGCCGCGCTGGTGACCGGCGGCCGGGTGACGGTCCCGGACTGGCCCGCGCGGACCACCCAGCCCGGTGACGCGCTGCGGGAGATCTTCACCGGGATGGGTGGTTCCTGCGAGCTGACCGACGCGGGTCTGACGTTCACCGGCACGGGCCGGATCCACGGCATCGACGTGGACCTCGGCGAGGTCGGCGAGCTGACGCCGGGCATCGCGGCGGTCGCGGCCCTCGCGGACTCCCCGTCGACCCTGCGCGGGGTCGCCCATCTGCGCCTGCACGAGACGGACCGGCTCGCGGCGCTCACCAAGGAGATCAACGAGCTGGGCGGCGATGTGACCGAGACCGAGGACGGTCTGCACATCCGGCCGCGCCCGCTGCACGGCGGTGTCTTCCACACGTACCACGACCACCGCATGGCGACGGCGGGCGCGATCATCGGGCTCGCGGTCGAGGGCGTGGAGATCGAGGACGTGGCGACGACGGCGAAGACCTTGCCGGACTTCCCGAGGATGTGGACCGAAATGCTCGGGGCCTGAACCATGCGGCGTTACGGCAAGCACACCGACGAGGACGACATCCGCCAGCGGCCCAACCGCAAGGGCACCCGTCCCCGTACGACCATCCGCCCGAAGCACGAGGACGCCGTCGAGGGCATGGTCCTCACCGTCGACCGGGGCCGGCTGACCTGTCTGGTCGACGACCGGTTCGTGACGGCGATGAAGGCGCGCGAGCTGGGCCGCAAGGCCGCCGTGGTCGGCGACCGGGTCCAGATCGTCGGCGACCTGTCCGGCGAGCGGGACACGCTGGCCCGGATCGTGCGGATCGGCGAGCGCACCTCGGTGCTGCGCCGAACGGCCGACGACGACGACCCGTACGAGCGGGTGGTCGTCGCCAACGCCGACCAGCTGGCGATCGTCACCGCGCTCGCCGACCCCGAGCCGCGCCCCCGGCTGATCGACCGCTGCCTGGTCGCCGCGTACGACGGCGGTCTCACCCCGCTGCTCGTCCTCACCAAGTCGGACCTGGCGTCCCCGGACACGCTGCTCGACATGTACGGGGCGCTGGGTGTGCCGTACGTGGTGACCACGCGCGACGAGTTCGTGGACGGCGTCGCGGCCGAGCGGGTCCACGAGCACCTCAAGGGGCGGACCACCGCGTTCGTGGGGCACTCCGGCGTCGGCAAGACGACCCTGGTCAACGCCCTGGTCCCGCCGGACAGGCGACGGACCACGGGCGTGGTCAACGCGGTCACGGGCCGCGGCCGGCACACCACGACCTCGGCGCTCGCGCTGCCGCTGGACGACAAGGAGGGCGGCTGGGTCATCGACACCCCGGGCGTGCGCTCCTTCGGCCTGCACCACGTCGATCCGTCCCGGGTGATCCTCGCCTTCCCCGACCTCGTACCGGGTACGGAGGGCTGCCCGCGCGCGTGCAGCCACGACGAGCCGGACTGCGCACTCGACGCGTGGGTGGCGGACGGGCACGCCGATCCGGCGCGCCTGGTCTCGCTGCGGCGGCTGCTCGCGACCCGGGAGCGCCGCGAGGGCGACTGAGCCGCCCGCGTTCACGGCCGACCACGGCGGGTATGTGCATAATCGCACCAAGTGCGACGAAGCAGTCACCGACGGCGTGGGAGGCACTTTCGATGGCGTGGCTGCTGGTGGTGGTCGCAGGCGTCCTGGAGACCGGGTTCGCGGTCTGTCTGAAGCTCTCGCACGGATTCACCCGGCTCTGGCCGACGATCGCCTTCGCGACCTTCGCCCTGGGCAGCTTCGGTCTTCTCACGCTCGCGCTGCGGAAGCTCGACGTGGGTCCGGCGTACGCCGTGTGGACCGGGATCGGCGCGGCCGGGACGGCGATCTACGGCATGGTCTTCCTCGGCGACCTGGTCTCCACGCTCAAGATCGTCTCGATCACGCTGGTGATCCTCGGGGTCATCGGACTCCAGCTCTCCGGCTCCTCGCACTGACCGTCCCGCCCCGCCACGCGCGCGTAGGGGACGACGGGCGCCACGACATGGCTGAGGGCGAGCCGGACGGCGAGTTCGCAGCCCGCCGCCCACCGCTCGTCCGCGCAGGCCACGGTCGCCGCGACCAGTTCGCCCGGCGCGGGCGGCCCCTCGTCGGCGCGGCGCTGGGCGGGGACCGCCGCGGGGCGGGCGCCGGACCTGGCGGGCCTCGGCGCCGGCAGCCGGGCGTCCCAGGCGCCGGTGAGCAGGGCCCGGAGCACGGGGCGGGCGGCGGCCCTGGCCACGATCCACTCGGCGACGGCGGTCAGGTTCCGCTCGGGCGGGGCCGGGGCGGCGAGCAGCCGCCGTACGCCGTGGAGATAGGCGTCGGCCTCCCGCCGCACCAGGGCGCGGGCGAGCCCCTCCTTGCTGCCGAACTCGTTGTAGAGGGTCTGCCGGGAGACCCGGGCGGCCGCGGCGAGGTCCGCCATGCGCACGGCGGACCAGGGCCGGTGCGCGAGCGCGGCGAGCGCGGCGTCGAGCAGGGCCTCGCGGGCGGTCGCCATCGGCACCTCCGGGAGGGAACGGTTCTCCGCCCAGCGTCGGCAGCCGCTCACGCCCTGTCAAGGCCGCCCGTGGACGGTTCTCCGTTCGGTGATCGCGCGGGGATAGAGTGCCGACCATGGCCGATTACCACGATGATCTGCGTCTCGCCCATGTCCTCGCGGATGCCGCCGACGCCGCCACCATGGACCGATTCCAGGCGCTCGACCTCAAGGTCGAGACGAAGCCGGACATGACTCCGGTGAGCGAGGCCGACAAAGCGGCCGAGGAGCTGATCCGGGGTCAGCTCCAGCGGGCCAGGCCGCGTGACGCGATCCTGGGCGAGGAGTACGGCGTGGAGGGCTCGGGCCCGCGCCGCTGGGTGATCGACCCGATCGACGGGACGAAGAACTACGTGCGCGGGGTGCCGGTCTGGGCGACCCTGATCGCGCTGATGGAGGCCGGGGAGACCGGCTTCCAGCCGGTGGTCGGCGTGGTGTCGGCCCCGGCACTCGGCCGGCGCTGGTGGGCGGCGAAGGGCCTGGGAGCGTACACCGGGCGCAGTCTGGCCTCGGCGACCCGGATCGGGGTCTCGAAGGTCGCCACCCTGGAGGACGCCTCCTTCGCGTACTCCTCGCTGAGCGGCTGGGAGGAGCACGGCCGGCTCGACGGCTTCCTCGACCTCACGCGCGCGTGCTGGCGGACCCGGGCGTACGGCGACTTCTGGCCGTACATGATGGTCGCGGAGGGTTCCGTGGACATCTGCGCGGAGCCGGAGCTGTCGCTGTGGGACATGGCGGCGGTGGCGGTCGTGGTGCAGGAGGCGGGCGGTACGTACACGGGCCTCGACGGCCGGCACGGGCCGCACAGCGGCAACGCGGCGGCGTCGAACGGGCTGCTCCACGGTGAGCTGCTGAGCTACCTCAACCAGGAGAACGCGGAGGGCTGAGCGCCGCCGACACCACCGGGGCGCGCCTCGCGCGCCCCCTTGTCAGACTCTCTGCCCGGTGCCACGCTCACAATCCCCCCACTTGTGAACTTGTGAACCGATTCCCATGGGGCGGTTCACCAAGGAGGTGGCTCCGTCCATGCTCGTTCGCGACGCCATGAGTTCGGTGGTCCTCACCATCGGCCCGGCCCACACCCTCCGACAGGCGGCCCGGCTGATGTCGGCGCGCCGCGTCGGCGCGGCCGTCGTCCTCGACACCGACGCCGGCGGGCTCGGCATCCTCACCGAGCGCGACATCCTCAACTCCCTCGCCGTCGACCAGGATCCCGATGTGGAGACCGCGGGTTCCCACACCACCCGCGACGTCGTCTTCGCCGCCCCCACCTGGACCCTGTCGGAGGCGGCCGAGGCGATGACCCGCGGCGGCTTCCGCCATCTCGTCGTCCTCGACGACCGGGGGCCCGTCGGCATCGTCTCCGTACGCGACATCATCCGCTGCTGGATCCCGGTGCACAGCGTCGCCGGCTGAACCGCCCCCCGGACACGCGAGAGCGGGCCGGGTCCCGTACGGGAATCCGGCCCGCTCTCCCTACGACAAGAGCCCTCAGCCGCGCAGGGCCTGGACGGCGGCCTCCAGCCGCTTGCCGAAGTCACCGTCCGCCTGGCGGAAGTTGTTGATGGCCCGCTCGGCGATGTCGTCGCGCGAGACCTTGGCGATGAAGCCCGACAGGTTGTCGATCAGTCGGCTCTTCTCGTCCTCCGACATCAGGCGGTAGAGGTTGCCCGCCTGCACGAAGTCGTTGTCCTCGGAGTGGATCGGCGCCGCCTGGTCGCCGGTGACACCGCTGACCGGGACCGGCTGCCACAGCGGGCGGTCGGTCTGGTGCGGGCCGCCGAAGCTGTTCGGCTCGTAGTTCTTCGCGCCCTTGTGGCGGCCGTCGTAGAGGAAGCCGTCACGGGAGTGGGTGCGTGCCTCGGTGGCGTGCGGGCGGTTCACCGGCAGGTGGTCGGCGTTGATGCCGACGCGGTAGCGGTGGGCGTCGCCGTAGGCGAAGAGACGGCCCTGGAGCATCTTGTCCGGGGACGGACCGATGCCGGGCACGAAGTGCGCCGGGCTGAAGATGGACTGCTCGACCTCGGCGAAGACGTTCTCCGGGTTGCGGTTGAGCTCCAGCTTGCCGATCTCGATCGGCGGGTAGTCCGCGTGCGGCCACACCTTGGTGAGGTCGAACGGGTTGAAGCGGTAGTTCGCCGCCTCGGCCGCCGGCATGATCTGGACCTGCACGGTCCAGGTCGGGAAGTCACCGCGCTCGATGGCCTCGCGCAGGTCGCGCTGGTGCGAGTCGGGGTCCTCGCCCGCGAGGCGGTTGGCCTCGTCCTGGGTGAGGTTCTTGATGCCCTGGTCGGTCTTGAAGTGGTACTTGACCCAGAAGACCTCGCCGGCCTCGTTGTTCCACTGGAACGTGTGCGAGCCGAAGCCGTCCATGTGGCGGTACGAGGCGGGGATGCCCCGGTCGCCGAAGAGCCAGGTCACCTGGTGGGTCGACTCCGGGGAGAGGCCCCAGAAGTCCCAGACGTTGTCCGCCTCTTGCGAGCCCGTGTACGGGTCGCGCTTCTGGGTGTGGATGAAGTCGGGGAACTTGATGGCGTCCTTGATGAAGAACACCGGGGTGTTGTTGCCGACGAGGTCGTAGTTGCCCTCTTCGGTGTAGAACTTCAGCGCCCAGCCGCGGGGGTCGCGGACCGCGTCGGCCGCGCCGAGGTTGCCCGCGACGGTGGAGAAGCGCAGGAAGGTCTCGGTCTCCTTGCCGACCTCGGAGAGGAACGCGGCACGCGTCCACTGCGAGACGTCACGGGTGAGCGTGAAGGTGCCGTAGGCACCCGCACCGCGCGCGTGGACGACGCGCTCCGGGATGCGCTCGCGGTTGAAGTGGGCGAGCTTCTCCAGGAGGAGCTGGTCCTGCACGAGGACCGGACCGCCGACGCCCGCCGTTTCGCTGTTCTGGTTGTCGGCGACCGGCGCGCCGGCCTCCGTGGTGAGCGGTCCCTGCGTCACGTGCGCCTCCTGCGTCATTACTGCGAGTCCTGTCCTTCGGCCGGGCCGGGTGAGCCCCTTGGCCGATGCCGGTTCAGATCCTACGATAGACATTGTCTAAGTCAAGTGAACTTCCAAAGTCACACCCGTTCGGGATCCGGTCCCGTGACTGTTAGGCTGGCCCTCATGAGTGACCTGTTGGAACGACTGCGCGGACGCGGCTGGCGGATGACCGCGCAGCGGCGTGTCGTGGCCGAGGTCCTCGACGGAGATCACGTACACCTGACCGCCGACGAGGTCCACGCGCGCGCGGTGACGCGCCTCCCCGAGATCTCGCGCGCGACCGTCTACAACACGCTGGGCGAGATGGTCGTCCTCGGTGAGGTCATCGAGGTGGCGACCGACGGACGAGCCAAGCGCTACGACCCCAACGCCCACCGGCCGCACCAGCACCTGGTCTGCGGCCGCTGCGGCGCGATCCGCGACGTCCACCCGGGCGGCGACCCGATGGCGGACCTGCCGGACACCGAGCGCTTCGGCTTCACGATCTCGAACGTCGAGGTCACGTACCGGGGCATCTGCCCGAGCTGCGCGACGACGGCCTGAGACGACCGCACAGAGAAAGCCCCCGCTCCGGCGGGGGCTTTTGTCGCGGTGTACGACGAAGGCCCGGATCCGATCGAAACCGGATCCGGGCCTTCGTTGCTACTGAGTAGCGGGGACAGGATTTGAACCTGCGACCTCTGGGTTATGAGCCCAGCGAGCTACCGAGCTGCTCCACCCCGCGTCGGTAAACCTGACTCTACGGGACGGCCCCCGACCAGCGCAAATCCGTTAACGCGGTGGCCGGCCGGCCGTCACGCGGTGAGCTCCTGGTGCAGCGCCTCGCTCAGCCGGGCCGCCCTCTCGGCGACCTCCGCAGGGCCCAGCTCCACCGCGCGGGCGCACCAGCGGCGCCCCTCCGTGAGCTCCCCGCGCCGCGCCGCGAGCAGCGCGAGCCGGAGCGCGGCGCGGCCGTGCCCTGCCCGGGCGGCCCGGGTCCACCAGAGGGCGGCCTCGCGCTCGCTTCCCTCGCGGGCGAGGAGCAGCCCGAGGTTGAAGGCGCCGTTGCGGCTGCCCGCCTCCGCCGCCTCGCGGTACCAGCGGTCGGCCTCCGCCAGGTCGCCCCGCCCGGCGGCGAGCATGCCGACCCGGACCTGGGCGCGCCGGTGCCCCTGCTGGGCGGCCCGCTCGTACCACTCCTCGCACTCGGTCTTCTCCTCCCGGGACGCACCGAGGACGGCGGGGCCCGGGTCGGGGCGACGCGCGTCGAGTACCGAGGCGAGCCGGAAGGCGGCCTCGGCGCTGCCGCCGCCGGCCGCACAGCGCAGGTGCCGCTCGGCGGTCCGCTCGTCACCGTCGCGGAGGGCCGCGATGCCGACCTGGAGGGCCGCCTCGGTGTGCCCGGCGGCCGCGGCCCGCTCGTACCAGACGAGGGCCGTACGGTCGTCGTCACGGCCCGCGTGGAGGATGCCCAGGTTAAAGGCGGCGTCCACGCTGCCCGCCTCGGCCGCCTTGGAGAACCAGGGCTCCGCGCCGTTGGCGTCGCCGGCCTGGAGGAGCAGCACGGCGAGCGCGTTCGCGGCCTCGCGGTGACCCGCGTAGGCGGCCCGCCGGTACCACTGCTCGGCCTGCGGGATGCGGTCCTGGGCGGCGCAGAGCAGCCCGAGGTTGTACGCCCCGTTCACGTCGCCCGCGTCCATGGCGGCCCGGTACCAGCGCTCGGCGGTCTGCTGCTCGCCCCGGGCCGCGTGCAGCGCGCCGAGGGCGTTGGCGGCGTTGCCGTCGCCGTCCTGGGCGGCCCGCAGCCACCACACGGCGGCGCTCTCCTCGTCGCCCGCGTCGCGGAGCAGGAAGCCGAGCGCGCAGGCGGCCTTGGCCTCGCCTTCCTTGGCGGAGAGCCGACGCTCACGCCGCCCGGCAGGGAGGTGGTGCGGCCGAACGCGTCGTAGACGTAGCCCGCGTCGGTGATGCGGTCGGCGCTGTCGAACGTC
>NZ_JBEOVO010000022.1:0-119555 GCF_040295605.1 Streptomyces sp. NPDC002773 | reverse complement strand
CGCCCGGTTACATTCCGAACCCGGAAGCTAAGCCTTTCAGCGCCGATGGTACTGCAGGGGGGACCCTGTGGGAGAGTAGGACGCCGCCGAACAATCATTGTGGGAAAGCCCCGCACCTTATGGTGCGGGGCTTTTCTGCGTTTACGGCCGGGTCACGGCAACGAGGGCCGTCCGGACGTACTCGACCTCGGCCCACGGCCGCAGTATCAGCCGCTCGGTCTCGAGGTGGAACGGCATCGTCTCGTATGTCATGGCCCTAGTGTCAGGCCGGCGCCACCAGTTGGGTGTCGTAGGCCAGGATGACTGCCTGTACGCGGTCGCGGGCGCCTGTTTTGGCGAGGATGCGGCCCACGTGGGTTTTGACCGTGGATTCCGCGAGGTGGAGGCGTTCGGCGATCTCCGTGTTCGTCCAGCCCTGGCCGATGACCGTGAGGATCTCGCGTTCCCGGTCCGTCAGGGAGGCGAGGCGGGGGTCCTCCTGGGTCGGGGTGGTCGCCGCGGCCGCCGGTGGCAGGTGGTGGATGTAGGCGTCCAGGAGGCGACGGGTGAGGCTCGGGGCGACGACCGCGTCGCCGCTGGCGACCGCGCGGACGCCCGCGAGGAGTTCCTCCGGCTGCGCGTCCTTCACCAGGAAGCCGCTGGCGCCGGCGCGGAGGCCGTCGTACGCGTACTCGTCCAGGTCGAAGGTGGTGACGATCAGGATCCGGGTACGGGCGCCGGTGGCGATGATGCGGCGGGTGGCCTCGATGCCGTCGAGGCCGGGCATCCGGATGTCCATCAGGACGACGTCCGGGTGGAAGCGGTCGACCAGGCGGATCGCATCGGCGCCGTTCGACGCCTCGCCGACGACGGTCATGTCGTCCTGGCTCTCGAGCAGCATGCGGAAGCCGAAGCGCTGCATCGGCTGGTCGTCCGCGATGAGAACGGTCGTCACGAGGGGGAGTCCTCCCGGGGAAGTCGGAGTCGGACGGCCCAGCCGCCGGCCGGCTGGGGGCCGCAGTCGAGCGTGCCGTCGTAGAGGGCCGCGCGTTCGCGCATGCCCGTGAGGCCCTGCCCCTGGCCGGGGGAAGGGGGTACCGCCGCTGTTCCCGTGTCGGTGACCTCCGCTCGTACCTCCGTGGGGGTGTACGTGAGGAGCACCGTTGCTTTCGCGCCTTCGCCGGCGTGCTTCAGGGTGTTCGTCAGGGCTTCCTGCACCACCCGGTAGACCGTCAATTGGGCTCCCGGGGCCAGTGGTTGGGGCGTCGGTTCGTCGCGGAGGTCGAAGCGTACCGGCAGGCCTGCGTTTCGTACGCCGGTGATCAGGGCGTCCAGGTCGGCCAGGGTGGGCTGGGGGTCCCGTACCGCCGCTTCCTCGTCGTCGCGCAGGACGCCGAGGAGGCGGCGGAGTTCACCGAGGGCCTCGCGGCTCGTAGTGCCGATGGCGTCGAGGGCCTGGGCGGCGCGCTCGGGGTTCTTGGCGGCCGCGTAACGGCCCCCGTCCGCCAGGCCGGTGATGACCGAGAGGTTGTGGCCGATGATGTCGTGCATCTCGCGGGCGATACGGGTGCGTTCGGCCGCCGCCGCGAGGCGGACCTCCTGGTCGCGTTCGATCTCCAGGCGGCGGGCCCGGTCGACGAGGCCCGCCGTGTAGTCCCGGCGGGCGCGGACCGCGATGCCGAGGAGGGCGACGAGCGCGTACGCCCACAGGACGGGGATCACGCGCTGGTCCCAGACCTCCCGGGAGAAGCGGAGCGCTCCCGTCACCAGTGGGGGTGCGACCAACCCCAGGCACCACAGGAGCGCGCGGGGTGGCCGTATCAGCGCGATGTGGAAGACCGGGAGCAGCTGGAGGTACGAGGCCTGGAGGAAGGCGCCCGAGGCGTCGCTGACGAGTGCCGCGCAGGCCATCACGGCGAGGGCGGCCGTGGGGTGTCGGCGGCGCCAGTACAGGGGGAGGGTGAGGCCCAGGCTGAGGACGGTCACGAACCAGGTGGGCAGGGTCGGGTCGGGGGCGGTGTTCCGCCAGCCGCCGGCCGCGTCCACGAGCGCCGCCACCGTCCAGAGGATCGTCAGCGTGGCGTCCCACGGCCAGGGGTGCCGGGTGTCGAAGGCCCGGAGGCGGGTCAGCAGACGGTGGACGTGGCGGCTCAGGCCCGTCGGGTCGGTCGGCTGCGGTGCTTCCTCCGTGGTCACCCCGTCATCATCCTCATACGTCCCGGCGCTTGAGCAACAGGGCGGGGACGGCGAGGGACGCGGCCGCCCAGAGGAGCAGGGCGAGCAGGGCGGCGCCGGGGGAGGCGGCGCCCGGCAGGGGGGTCGCGGAGCCGAGGGCGCCCGCGGCCTGGGTGGGGAAGTACCGGACGGCGGTGTCCATGGCCTCGTACGGGAGCATGCCGAGGATCTCGGGGACGATCAGTACCCCGCCGACGAACGCGCCGATCGCGCCCGGGACCGAGCGGAGGGTGGCGCCGAGGCCGAGGGCGAGTACGCCGAGGAGGGTGACCCCTGCGGCGTTGCCCGCGAGGGCGGCGAGGACGCCGTCGTCGGTGAGGGAGGCGGCCTGGTCGGTGTCGGAGAGGAAGAGTTGGGCGGTGAGGAAGGTGAGCAGGGCGGTGGCGGAGGTGAGGGTGAACGTCACGGCGGTGAAGACGGCGGCCTTCGCCCAGAGGACCGGGAGGCGTCTCGGGACGGCGGTGAGGGAGGCGCGGATCATGCCCGTCGCGTACTCGCCGGCGGTGACGAGGATGCCGAGGACGGCGAGGGCGATGCCGCCGAGCTGGGAGCCGTAGAGGGTGAGGACGACGGTGTCGACGTCGGAGTCGCCGCCATCGGAGGTGTAGGTGGCGCCCATGAGGATGCCGACGCCGAGGACGAGTGCGGTGGCGGTGAGGACGGTGATCCAGGTGGAGCGGACCGTCCACAGTTTGTGCCACTCGGAGCGGAGTACGCGCGCGTGGGTGAGGGTCGGGGCGGACAGCGGGGTGGGGGTGGTCGGCGTGGTCATGCGGGGGCTCCCTGGTATTCGACGGAGTCGTGGGTGAGGGCCATGAACGCCTGCTCGAGGGAGGCGGCCTGGGGGGTGAGTTCGTGGAGGGCGAGACCGTGGGCGGCGGCCGCGCGGCCGATCTCCGGGGCGTCCGGGCCGGTGACGACGAGTGTGTCGGGGGCCTCCACGGTGATGCCGGCGCCGGGCAGCAGGGTGCGCAGCCGGTCCGCCTCGGGGGTGACGACCTTGACGGTCGCGCTGCCGGAGGTGCGGACGAGCTCGTCGACGGTGGTGTCGGCGAGGAGCCGGCCCTTGCCGATGACGATGAGGTGATCGGCGGTGAGGGCCATCTCGCTCATGAGGTGGGAGGAGACGAGGACGGTACGGCCTTCGGCGGCCAGGGACTTGAGGAGGGTGCGGATCCAGAGGACGCCCTCGGGGTCGAGGCCGTTGACCGGTTCGTCGAGGATGACGGTGGCCGGGTCGCCGAGGAGGGCGGCGGCGATGCCGAGGCGCTGGCCCATGCCGAGGGAGAAGCCCTTGACGCGTTTGCGGGCGACGTGGGTGAGGCCCGTGAGGGCGAGAACCCGCTCCACGCGTGCGCGGGGGATGCCGTGGGTGTGGGCGAGGGCCATGAGGTGGTGGTGGGCGGAGCGGCCGGGGTGCACCGAGCGGGCTTCGAGGAGGGCGCCGACCTGGGTGAGGGGCGCGGGGTGGGCGGCGTAGGGGCGGCCGCCGATGGTCGCGTGGCCGCGGGTGGGGGCGTCGAGGCCGAGGATCATGCGGAGGGTGGTGGACTTTCCGGCTCCGTTGGGGCCGAGGAAGCCGGTGACGGCGCCGGGGCGGACGGTGAAGCTGAGGTCCTGGACGACGGTGGTGGGCCCGTACCGCTTGGTGAGGTGCTCTGCTCGGATCATGCTTCGACGCTAGGGAGCGGGCGGCGGCGGGACGTCCGACCGGGGGTGGGAGCCGGCGCGGGGGCGTAGTACCGGGGTACGACGAAACCCGTTTGTCACGCGGTCGTGCGGTGGAGAGGATCCGGCCATGGACTTTTCGATACGTGTCATCCGCGCCGACGAGTGGGAGAAGGCCCGTGAGCTGCGGCTGACGGCGCTGCGGGACCCGGTCGCGCACCTCGCGTTCCTCGACACGTACGAGGCGGCGGTCGGACGGCCGGACGACTTCTGGCGTGAGCGGGCCGAGGGGGCGTCCGAGGACGGGCCCGGCGGGGTGCGCCAGCTCGTCGCGGAGACGCCGGACGGGCGGTGGGTGGGCACGGTGACGGTGCTGGTGGAGCGGGCGGCGGCCGAGACGCTGTTCGGGGAGGTTCCCGTGGTCGAGCAGACCCATGTCGTCGGGGTGTTCGTGCGGGACGAGGCACGTGGGGCCGGGGTCATCGACGCGCTGTTCGCAGCGGCGGCCGAGTGGTCCTGGTCGCTGACCGAGCCGCGGATCGAGCGGGCGCGGTTGTACGTGCACGCGGAGAACACCCGGGCGCAGGCGGTGTACCGGCGGCTCGGGTACGCGGCGACCGGGGTACAGGTCGCGCTCCACGCGGGTCAGGACGCGGTCGAGGTGGAGTACGAGCTGCTGCGGCCCGCCTGAGCGGCGGGTCCCCTCAGTGGCTGAGGGAGGTCTCCGGCCAGCGGGTGCGGGCCTGTTCGCGGGAGCGGAGGAGCGCCAGGGTCGGGAGGCCCTGGTCGTGGCCGGTGGCGAGGAGCTGCGGGAGCTGGGGGAGCGGGGCCACGGCGGCGACGTCGTCGAGGACGAGCGTGAGTGGTGGGTCGAGCCGACCGTCGGATGACCGTGCGGCCATGCGGCGGCCGTGCTCGACCACGCTTGCGGCGAGCGCCGTCAGGAGCGGCATCGCGCCGGGGTGGGTGCGGGGATCCTCGATCGGTTCCCCCACCACGTAGAGGGTGCCCCCTTCGGGGAGGAAAGATGCCAGCGCCAGGGAATCCGTCCGATTCGGGGTGCACGCCTCGCGGATGTGGATCGAGGAGAGTGCCGCGAGCGCGCGTGCCGTCAGTTCCTGGGCCAGGCGGCGGCTTTCGGGGTGGGCCGTCAGGGCCGATTCCAGGAGGCCCGCGTGGCCTGATGCGGCCTTCGGGTGGCTGCGGAGGATCCGTACCGGCTCGTGGGCGCCGGTGCCCTGGGCCCAGCGGTGGACCTGGCGGAAGGGGCGCCCGTCGACGGCGGCGGCGTGCAGCCAGCAGCGCAGGAGCGTTTCCGCGGTGTCGGCGGTGGCCGCGTCGAGGCGGGAGTGCGGGCGTACGGGGGCGAGCAGGGCGACGGCCCGCTCCGTGGCCACGTCGGGGTCCTCGCAGTGCTCGGACGGCGACCAGTGGAGCCGGGCGGGGGTGTCGCAGAGGTGGCCGGGGTCGTGGACGAGGACCGGGCCGAGTTTGCCGCGCGCGTCCTTGGTCGCGGACCAGATGGCCGGGTCGGAGGTGACGACCAGGACCGGGCCCTCGGCGTCGTGGATCGCCTGGACGGCGGCGGGGCGGCGGGCGTCCGGGGGGCCGTAGAAGGTGCGGGCCGGTGGGCCGGGGGCCACGGGGTGGGGAGCGGGGGCGGTCGGTGCGGGTACGAGGGGCCCGGGGGCGGGCGCCGGGTGGGCGGTGGCCGGTGGCCAGGGGGCGGGCGGGGGCGGGGTCGGTGCCGGGGTGGTGGGCGCCGGGGCCGGCGAGGCCGTCAGGGGTGTCTGGCCCGCCGGGGGCGCCGTGTTCTCCTCCGGGCGGGGCGGGGTGACCTGTGTCGATGGCGGCCCTTCCTCCCGTACCCGCGCTCCGACGGCGTACTCGTACGCCCCCGCCTTCCGGTTCGCCCTGACCGCTCGCCAGCGGGCCACCGTGCCGAGCGTGAAGATCGCGAGGACCAGCAGGATCATCGCCTCGCCGATCAGCAGGCCCCAGAAGAGCCCGTACCCCGAGAGCTGGCCCGGCGGGGTGGTGGGCCAGGCCGTCGCGAGGTCGGTCGGGGCGGTCACCAGGGAGCGCAGGGCGGACGGCGTGCCCGTGAGGGTGATGCCGTCCGGCCAGGCGCCGTGGGAGAGCAGGCCGGCCAGGCCGGTCGCCGTCCACACCAGGACCGTGAGGCAGAGGAGGAGGCCGAACAGGCTGAGCAGCAGCCCGTCGGAGACTCCCCCGCCCTTCCGTGCCGTCTCCATCTACGCCACCGTCGACTGCGACGTGCCGTTCAGCTGCTGCTCGATGAGGATCGCGCGCTGTTCCGTCTCCCACTCCAGTTCCGGGTCGACGGCCGAGGACTCGGTCATGGCGCGGTCGGTGTAGACCAGCGGGCGTTCCTTCTCGGTGATGAGGTGTTTGACCACCTGCACGTTGCCGTTGACGTCCCAGACCGCGATGCCGGGGGTGAGGGTCGGGATGATCTCGACCGCCCAGCGTGGCAGGCCGAGGACCCGGCCCGTGTTGCGTGCCTCGTCGGCCTTCTGGGCGTAGATGGTCCGGGTGGAGGCCATCTTGAGGATCGCCGCGGCCTCCTTGGCGGCCGCTCCGTCGACGACGTCGGAGAGGTGGTGGACGACGGCGACGAAGGACAAGCCGAGGCGGCGGCCGAACTTCAGCAGCCGCTGGAACAGCTGGGCCACGAACGGGCTGTTGATGATGTGCCAGGCCTCCTCGACGAGGAAGATGCGCTTCTTCCGGTCGGGGCGGATCCAGGTGTGTTCCAGCCAGACGCCGACGATCGCCATGAGGATCGGCATGGCGATGGAGTTGCGGTCGATGTGGGAGAGGTCGAAGACGATCAGGGGCGCGTCGAGGTCGATGCCGACGGTCGTGGGGCCGTCGAACATGCCGCGGAGGTCGCCGTCCACCAGCCGGTCGAGTACGAGGGCCACGTCCAGGCCCCAGGCCCGTACATCGTCTATGTCGACGTTCATCGCCTCCGCCGACTCCGCCTCGGGGTGGCGGAGCCGTTCCACGATGTCGGTGAGGATCGGCTGGCGGTCGGTGGTGTGGTCGGTGACGTGGGCGTGGGCGACCTTGAGCGCGAAGCCGGAGCGCTCGTCGAGGCCGTGGCCCATCGCCACCTCGATGATCGTACGGAGCAGGGCGAGCTGTCCCGTGGTCGTGATCGAGGGGTCGAGCGGGTTGAGGCGGATCCCCGAGTCGTTGGCGACCATCGGGTCCAGGCGGATGGGGGTTATCCCCAGCTCCTGGGCGATGAGGTTCCATTCGCCGACGCCGTCCTCGCCCTGGGCGTCGAGGACGACGACCTGCCGGTCCCGGAAGCGGAGCTGGCGGAGCACGTACGTCTTCTCCAGGGCCGACTTGCCGTTGCCGGACTCGCCGAGGACCAGCCAGTGCGGGGCGGGGAGCTGCTGCCCGTACAGCTGGAAGGGGTCGTAGATGTACCCCTTGCCGCTGTAGACCTCGCGGCCGATGATGACGCCGGAGTCGCCGAGGCCGGGGGCGGCGGTCGGCAGGTAGACGGCCTGGGCCTGCCCGGTGGAGGTGCGGACGGGCAGGCGGGTCGTCTCCACCTTTCCGAAGACGAAGGAGGTGAAGGCGTCGGTGAGGACGGACAGCGGGTCTCGCATGGGTCTGTGCCCCTTCGGCCTTAGCGGCGGATGCCGGTCGCGAACGGCAGGGTGTTCACAAAGGCCCGGTGGTGCTCGCGGTCGCACCACTCCAGCTTCAGGTACGACTTGCCGGCGGATGCCCTGATCGTGCGCTTGTCCCGGGCCAGGGCCTCGGGGGAACGCGACGACACCGTGATGTAGCCGACGAGGTTCACTCCGGCGGCGCCGCTGGCGAGGTCCTCACCGCGCTGGTCGAGCCGGCCGTGGGCGGCGATGTCGCGGGGGTCGACCGTGCGGTTCATCTTGGCGGCGCGGCTGGCGTCGGCCTCGTCGTTGGTCTTCTCGGTGAGCATCCGCTCGATGGCGACCTCGGTGGGCTCCAGGTCCATGGTCACGGCGACCGTACGGATCACGTCCGGGGTGTGGACGAGGAGCGGGGCGAGGAAGTTGACGCCGACGGGGGTCATCGGCCATTCCTTCACCCAGGCGGTGGCGTGGCACCAGGGGGCGCGGGTGGAGGACTCGCGGGTCTTGGCCTGGAGGTACGTCGGTTCCATCGCGTCGAGTTCGGCCGGCCAGGCGTTTCGCTTCGTCATGGCCTGGATGTGGTCGATGGGGTGGTCCGGGTCGTACATGGAGTGTACGAGGGACGCGAGGCGGGACTGGCCGAGGGGCTGGCGGACGCGGATGTCGGCCTCGGCGAGACGGGCGCAGATGTCGGTGAGCTCACGGGCCATGACGACGGCGAGGCCCGCGTCGCGGTCGAGGCGGCGGGCGCCGGAGGCCTGCTTGGCGGCGCGGGCCATGGCGTTGGCCTCGGCGGCGAGTTCGCGCGTGTAGTGCATGCAGGCGACGAGGTAGGCGCGGTGCTGCTCGCTGGAGGTGGAGACCATCGACTGGAGCTGCTCGTACGACTCCATGAGCCACGCGGGCGCGTGCGGGTCGCCGCGCTGGCCGACGTCCTTGGCGTGGGCGTCGGGGTCGGCCGGGAGGGTGCGGGCCAGCATCTGGAGGCGGGTGACGAAGCCGTCGCCGTTGGCGACGTGCTTGAGGAGGGTGCCGAAGCGGTCGACCAGGGCCTCCTGGTCCTCGCTGTCGCGCAGGCCGACGCCGGGGCCCTCGATCTCGATGGCGGCGGTGACGGTGCGGCGGTCGGCGTGCAGGAGGACGGCGATCTCGTCGGGGCCGAAGGGGGCGGCGAGCCAGCCGACGCGGCCGATGCCGGGCGGCGGGCCGACCTCGACCTCGCGGCCGTCGAGGCGGGTGCCGGCCTCGGTGACGACGGAGCGGTACGCCGTGCCCCGCTTGAGCATCCGCTTGTAGCTGCGGTTGATCTCGAACCACTTGTAGAACGTGCGGTGCTTGTACGGGAGGTACACGGCGGCGATGGCGAGCATCGGCAGGCCGGCGAGGAGCCCGATCCGCAGGGGGAGGAGGGGGACGAGGAGTCCGCTCATCATGCCGAGGAAGGCACCGACGACGATCAGGGCGATCTCGCCGGTCTCGCGGTTCTTGCCGACGATCGCGTTCGGCCGGGCACGGCCGACGAGATACGTACGGCGGGGCGCGACCGGCTGGGACTGGGTCGTCAACGCCCTGCACCTCCAGAGTTCTTGCGGTTGCTGTGCGGGGTGCCCGCGGTGGGGCTGCTGCTACGGGGCGGGGGCGGGGGAGTCGCACCGCCGCCGCGGCTGCTGTGGGCGGCCATGCCGCCGGAGACGGGGTTGGCGGGGCGGGCGGGCTGGGCGCCGCTCTGGCCTCCGCCGCCGTCGCCGCGGGAGCTGTGGGTCTTGATGCCCTGGGAGACGAGGGAGGCGGGGGAGGTCATGACGGCTGCGGCCGTGTTCTCGCCGGCGCGGTGGAGGCGGTTGTTGCGGGAGGCGGCGATCTCGTCGCCGAAGCCGGGGACGAAGCGGTAGATCATCGCGGAGGCGAAGATCGCGAGCAGGATGATCGCGAGGCCGGAGACGACGGCGGAGAACGCGTCGGGGCCGGTGCCGGAGGAGAGCGCGCCGGCCAGGCCGAGGACGATCACGATGACCGGTTTGACGAGGATGATCGCGATCATGATGCCGGCCCAGCGGCGGACGTGGCCCCACATGTTCTTGTCGACGAGCCCGGAGTAGACGACGACGCCGAGGAGGGCGCCGACGTACAGCATGACGGCGCGGAGGAACAGCTCCAGGTAGAGGACGCCCGCGGCGACGACGGTCACCAGGGACACGATGATCAGCATGATGGGGCCGCCACCGATGCTGTCGCCCTTTTGCAGGGCCTGCTTGAAGCTGCCGAAGAAGACGTCGGTCTGCTGGCCGGTGCCGGAGGCGATGACCTCGGTGACGGCGTCGGTGGCGTTGACGACGGTGTAGAGGATCAGGGGGGTGAAGGCGGAGGCGAGGACCGTCAGCCAGAGGAAGCCGATGGCTTCGGAGAGCGCAGTGGTGAGGGGGACGCCGCGGATGGCTCGCTTGGCGACGGCGAGGAGCCAGAGGAGGAGGGTGAGGACGGTGGAGGCGGCGAAGACGATGGCGTACCGGCCGAGGAACTCCGGGTTGGTGAAGTCGACGTCGGCGGTTTCTTTGACGGCTTTGGAGAGGTAGTCGATGGTGGCGATGGCGGCGTCGGCGCAGCCGCGGGAGAGCGACGACAGGGGGTCGAGCGCGGCCGCGGGGTCGGTGACGGGGGCGCTGTCCGCTCCGCCGCCGGGCTGGCCCCTCTCGCACAGGTCCCGGGCCTGCCCGACGATGAGGCCGCAGTCGTTGTTGGAGGCGCTCGGGGACGGGGTGGGCGCCGTCGGCGTCGGGGTGGGTGCGGCGTGGGCGACGGAGAACGACAGGAAGGGTACGGCGAGGAGGGCGGCGGCGGCCGTGGCCGACGCGCGCCCCGCCAGACTGCGGCTAGCGGGCATAGGTGAAGCCTCCGTATCCCTCGACCGCCGCGGCGATCTCGTCGGCCATGGAGGCGCGGTTGTCGCCGTTCACCGGTGTCGGGCCCTCGGTCTGGCTCGACGACGTGATCCGCCAGTCGCCCCCGGTCCAGGTGAGCTTCTCGGTGAGGGTGAACCACGCCGAGGTGACGGGCTTGGTCGAGCCCGCGCCGGCGAGGCCGAGGAGGCCGGTGCACCACACCTCGACGGTCGCGGAGGTCTCCGTGTAGTCGAGGACCTTGGCGCCGACCGGGACCGTGCGCGACACGAAGGTCAGGCCGGAGGGCGCGGTGCCGTTCTCGTCGAGTCCGATGCTGGTCAGGAAGTCGGCCGAGTAGGAGGCGTCAAGCCGCTTCACCAGGTCGTCCGCGACGGCGGGGTCGTGGGTGGCGCGCACGATGTCCTCGCGGGGGCCGGCCGTGAACATGCCGTCGGAGCCCAGCGCCACCGCGTAGTTCGACGCCGCGCTCTGTGCTCCCTGTTCGTCGTGGGCGTAGCCCGTGGGGATCGTGCCGGTCTTGGCCTTGACCGGGCGGACGCCCGTCGCCGCTGTGGGGTCGCCCGCCGGTGCGCCCTTGCGGGGTGAGGTGCCCGCCGCGTCCGCCGGGTCGCCGCCGCCCCGGTTGGCGAAGGCGATGGCCGCGACGAGGAGGACCACCACGCCCACGACCGCGAGGAGGGAGCGGGAGCTGCGGACGGGGCGGCGGGCGCCGCCGTAGACGTCGCCGCTGTTGCCTTCGGGCAGGCGGGTCCGGGTCTGGCCCGAGCCGCCCACGCCGCCGAAGCTGTCGTGCTCGTCACCGGGACTCATGCCGGGTACGCCCCCTCACTGGTTCGCGGTACGGGCAGTGCTGCAACGTGACTGGACATCAGGGAACGCAATCTCAGGAGGACGGGGTCCGACGGGGTATCAGACGGCCATCCCGTACACGATCGTGAACAGCGTCCCCAGCGATCCGATGATGAAGACGCCGGTCAGACCGGCCACGATCAGACCCTTGCCCTGTTCCGCGCTGAAGGTGTCGCGGAGGGCGGTCGCGCCGATGCGCTGCTTGGCCGCGCCCCAGATGGCGATGCCGAGGCAGAGCAGGATGGCCACGGCCATCACGACCTCGATCATGATCTTGGCTTCTGCGCCCAGACTGCCGAAAGGCCCCCAGTTCGGGGCGATTCCACCGATGATGGTGGTGATGTCGCCCTTCTCTGCCGCCAGGTACATGTAACTCACCGCCCCTGTTGGGTAGTTAGTTGCCCCTGCCGGACGGCATGGGTCATCGTCCTATCTTCGCTGATGAAACCGCCCGTGTGCGACGGCTTGACGGGTCTCTTTACCCGATCCCCGCACACTTGACCGGTCTGACCGTCTTGACCTGCGGTGGTGTGGCCGGTTTCCATGCGAAGACGCGTATGGTCACTCTGTGTATCACGGAGAGTGACTCCGGGCAATGATTGTCGTTGTTGCACTCTTGGGGCCGCGTCGAACCGGCGGACGTCCCCACGGGGCCCCCGCCGCCTAGACTCGGTCGGCGGGGCGTACTGCCATGGGCCGAGGGGTGGTTGACGGTGCGTAGGGCTGGCAAGGGGTGGCTGGTGGCCGGGGGTGCCATCGGGGTCTGTCTCGGGTTCGTCGCCCTGCTCGTCGTCGGCACGTTCTCCGCCGCGGCCGGTCTCGTCGGCGGCGCCGGGGGCTCCAAGAACGGCACCGTGGCGCTGGCCAAGGGTGCGGTGCCCGCGCTGTACCAGGGGCTCGTGCAGCGGTGGGGGAACCTCTGCCCCGCCATCAACCCGGCGTTGCTCGCCGCCCAGCTCTACCAGGAGAGCGGCTGGAACCCGCGGGCCGTCTCCCCCGCCGACGCCATGGGCATCGCCCAGTTCATCCCCGGCACCTGGGCCGGTCACGGCGTGGACGGCGACGGGGACGGCGACCGGGACGTCTGGGACCCCGAGGACGCGATCCCCTCGGCCGCCTCGTACGACTGCGAACTCGCCGGCTACGTGAAGAAGGTGCCGGGCGACCCGACGGACAACATGCTGGCCGCGTACAACGCGGGCGCGTACGCGGTCATCAATCATGGCGGGATTCCGCCGTACACCGAGACCCAGAACTACGTCCGCATCATCCGGTCCCTGGAGAAGAGCTTCGCCCGGCCCCTGGGCCGCGTCGAGCCCTCCCGGCAGGCGGCGGGCGCGATCCACTACGCGCAGCAGAAGCTCGGCACCCCGTACCTCTGGGGCGGTACGGGCACGGCCGCGCAGAACGGCCGGTTCGACTGCTCCGGGCTGACGCAGGCGGCGTACGAGAGCGTGGGCATCGATCTGCCGCGCGTCGCCAACGACCAGTACAACGCCGGTCCGCACCCGAGCAGGGACGAGTTGCTCCCCGGGGACCTGGTCTTCTTCTCCGACGACCTGACCAACTCCCGGACCATCCGTCACGTCGGCATCTACGTCGGCGGCGGGTACATGATCGACGCGCCGCGCACCGGGGCGGTGATCCGTTTCGACCGGATCGACACCCCGGACTACTTCGGCGCGACCCGGGTCACCGCGGAGGGCGCGGCGGCGCTGCCGACCCATCTCCCGGGGGCCTGAGCCGAGCAGACGGACCGTCGGGTCGTCGGGGCGCCGGGCCGTGGGTCGTACCGGACATGGCCGGAACTCTCCGTCATGCAGAGGCCCTGAGCTGCGGCACGCCGTCACTCTTCGATAACGTCATCATGATCCACCGGAGAGAGCGGAACGTACGCCTCAGGCGGTTCGTTCCCTGATCCGACCACGCTGACCACGGGGGTTGGAAACCACCAGACACGAGAGCAAGGGGCCGCAGCAGATGGCTGGACTCGCATCGGACGGTTCGAACCCCGATGTCAGCCTGCTCTACGACATCAACGGGCTGGCCAAGGCCGCACCGCCGTGGTTCGACCGCGTCATGGAGTTCGTCGGCGAGTACGGGATCATGCTCGCGCTGGCTCTCGTCTGCCTGTGGTGCTGGTGGAGCGTCCGCCGCCGCGGCACCCTCGCCGACTCCGTCTCGGCCGTCGCCGGGCTCGTCTGGGCCCCGCTGGCCGCCGGCGTCGCCCTCCTGGTGAACATCCCCATCCGCGGCTTCGTCGAGCGCCCCCGGCCGTTCAAGGAGCACCAGGGGCTCGACGTGCTCATCGAGGGGAAGACCGACTTCTCCTTCGTCAGCGACCACGCCACCCTGGCGATGGCCCTCGGCGTCGGTGTCTTCGTCGCCCACCGCAGGTTCGGGTTCGCGGCCATCGGCCTCGCGCTCGCCGAGGGCTTCGCGCGGGTCTACATGGGCGTCCACTACCCGACCGACGTGATCGGCGGCTTCGCCCTCGGTACGGCGGTCGCGCTGCTCCTCGCCCCGCTCGCGCTCGCCCTGCTCACCCCGGTGGTCTCCGCCGTCGCCCGCTCGGGCCTCGGCGCCCGGCTCGTCCGCTCCGGCCGGGCCGAGGGGCCGCGGCGCCCGGAGGCGGTCGGCATCCCCGAGCCCCGTATCGGCGGCCCGACCGCGGACTCCGACCGGAACGACCTCGCGGCCTGATCCGGTGGGCTGAACCGGAGCGAATGGCCGGAGAAGCCCTAGGCCTCCGCGCCGGAGGTCGTACGGACGTGGTCCGCCGCGTCCGTACGGGCGCGGTCCCGGGACCGGCGGGCCGGGCCCGTCCAGCCGCAGCTGCACCGTGCCAACGCGAACGAGCCGCGTTCCGTCGTCGTGGCGGTGTGGGGGCTGGACTGCGCGTGCACACCACCACCGTACTGCGCGTGACGGCACGCGTCGGCCGTCGTTATGCGGATCGGGTGTCCCCGGTGCCCGCGGGACCGCGGAAGGGCGGGACCCGGGCGGACAGCGGTGCGGCGTTGGGGGTTGGCAGGCGATGGTGGTGCAGCGGTACGGGCGTCCGCACGGTCGCGGGGGCGGGGCGTTCGCCGTCACCGCCGTCCTCGTCGGCTCCCTCGTCGGGACCGCGGCGGTCACGGGGTGCGCGGCCCCCGAGGACCCGAAGCCCGCGGTCGATCCCGCGCTCGCCGTACGGAACGCCGCCGACGTCCTGACGAAGGCCGGCACCGCCAAGGCGAGCACCTCCATGGAGATGGCCACGGGCGGCACCAGGGTCACCATCCGGGGCGAGGGCGGCTACGACTTCCGGCGCCGCACCGGACGGCTCCAGGTGGTGCTGCCGAAGGACCCCGCGGGGTCCAGCGGGCACCGGCCGATCACCGAGCTCCTCACCCCCGGCGCCCTCTACATGAAGAACAGGGGGGCCGGGGTGCCCGCCGACAAGTGGGTCCGCGTCGACACCACCACGCTCGACGACGGCAACCTCGTCACGGGCGGGGCCACCGACCCGGCCGCCGCGGCGGAGCTGCTCCGGGGCGCCCGGAAGGTCGCGTACCTCGGCGAGGTCGAGCTGGCAGGGGTGAAAGTCAGCCACTACCGGGGGGTCGCCGACATGGCGGAGGCCGCCAGGGCCGCCTCGCCGCAGCTGCGCGGGGCGCTCGCCGCGGCGGCGAAAGGGTTCGCCAAGGACTCGGTGCCCTTCGACGCGTACCTCGACGGGGAGGGGCGGCTGCGGAAGGTCCGCCACCAGTTCAGCTTCAGCAACCAGGGCCGTACGGTCGCGGTCGCGTCGACGACCCTGTTGTACGGGTTCGGGGTCCGGGTCGAGGTGGTGCTGCCGGACCGCCGGGACATCTACGCCGGGAAGATCAAGGTCTGACCTGGGCCGCTGCCGCGGGGGCCATCGGCAAATGGTCCGGACGTGTCATGCGCGGTCCGTGTCGTCCTCCCTACGCTGGGAGACCGCTGGGAGACCGACGCCGGCAGGAAGAGGTGGATGCGTGTGGCCCCGCCCGGTACAGCAACCGTGCCCGCAGACCCGGACTGCGTCGCCCTCGCCGAGATCGAACTCTGCGGCGAACTGATCATCGCCGCCTCGACCGCCGACGGGGAACGGCTCAGCGCCGACCGGATCGACGAGGTGCTGCGGGTGGCGGCGGAGCGGGCCGTGGAGGATCTCTGACGGTACGGCTCCGCCGGGCCCGGCGTCAGGTGCGCAGCATGCGGGCGATGGCCTTCGTGGCCTCCTCGACCTTGGCGTCGATGCCGTCGCCGCCCTTGGCCGCCGCGTCCGCGACGCAGTGCCGCAGGTGCTCCTCGAGGAGCTGGAGCGCGAAGGACTGGAGTGCCTTCGTCGAGGCGGAGACCTGGGTGAGTATGTCGATGCAGTAGACGTCCTCGTCGACCATCCGCTGGAGGCCGCGGATCTGGCCCTCGATCCGGCGGAGCCGCTTGAGGTGCTCGTCCTTCTGCTTGTGGTAGCCGTGCACGCCGTGCTCGTGGTCGGCCGGCCCGACGGCCTCGACGGCCTCGGGGGTGACCTGGTCCGTCTCGGTGGTCGTCATGGCGTCCTCCCGTTGTCCATTAAGGGGGTGTATACCCCTCGTGGGTATATGGTACCGATCCCCGCCGATCCGGGCGGGGGCCCGTGCAGTTCACTGTGCCTGATGGGCGACACTGAGAGGACGCCGGTTAGCCGTGGCCGGATGATGCGCCTAGCATCAGCCTGACCGAAACCCAGCACCCCGAGGACCTCACGTGCGATTTCGTCTGACCCCCAGGGAGACGAGCTTCTACGACATGTTCGCCGCCTCCGCGGACAACATCGTCACGGGCTCCAAGCTCCTGATGGAACTGCTCGGAGCGGAGCCTTCCGCCCGGGCCGAGATCGCGGAGCGGATGCGGGCAGCGGAGCACGCCGGCGACGACGCCACCCACGCGATCTTCCACCAGCTGAACTCCTCCTTCATCACGCCCTTCGACCGCGAGGACATCTACAACCTCGCGTCGTCCCTCGACGACATCATGGACTTCATGGAGGAGGCCGTCGACCTGGTCGTCCTCTACAACGTCGAGGAACTTCCCAAGGGCGTCGAGCAGCAGATCGAGGTCCTGAACCGGGCGGCGGAGCTGACCGCCGAGGCCATGCCGAACCTCCGGACGATGGCCAACCTCACCGAGTACTGGATCGAGGTCAACCGGCTGGAGAACCAGGCCGACCAGATCCACCGCAAGCTGCTCGCCCAGCTCTTCAACGGCAAGTACGACGCCATCGAGGTGCTCAAGCTCAAGCAGATCGTCGACGTGCTGGAAGAGGCGGCCGACGCGTTCGAGCACGTGGCCAACACGGTGGAGACCATCGCGGTCAAGGAGTCCTGAGCTTCGTGGACACCTTCGCTCTGATCGTGACCATCGGTGTCGCGCTCGGCTTCACGTATACGAACGGCTTTCACGACTCCGCCAACGCCATCGCCACCTCGGTGTCGACGCGGGCGCTGACCCCCCGGGCCGCGCTGGCGATGGCGGCGGTCATGAACCTCGCCGGTGCCTTCATGGGCAGCGGGGTCGCCAAGACCGTCAGTGAGGGTCTGATCGAGACGCCGCACGGCGACAAGGGGATGGGCATCCTCTTCGCCGCGCTCGTCGGCGCGATCATCTGGAACCTGGTCACCTGGTACTTCGGTCTGCCGTCCTCCTCCTCCCACGCGCTGTTCGGCGGCATGGTGGGCGCGGCGCTCGCCGGTGGCACGGAGGTCATCTGGGGCGGGGTGCTCGACAAGGTCATCATCCCCATGTTCATCTCGCCGGTGGTCGGTCTCGTGGCCGGTTACCTGGTGATGTGCGGGATCATGTGGATATTCCGCAAGGCCAACCCGCACAAGGCCAAGCGCGGTTTCCGCATCGCGCAGACGGTCTCGGCGGCCGGCATGGCGCTCGGTCACGGTCTGCAGGACGCGCAGAAGACGATGGGCATCGTGGTGATGGCCCTGGTCATCGCCGACGTGCAGCAGGTCGGCGACGACATCCCGGTGTGGGTGAAGGTCGCGTGCGCCGTGATGCTCTCGCTCGGTACGTACGCGGGCGGCTGGCGCATCATGCGGACGCTCGGCCGGAAGATCATCGAGCTGGACCCGCCGCAGGGCTTCGCGGCGGAGACCACGGGCGCGTCGATCATGTTCGGCTCGGCGTTCCTGTTCCACGCGCCGATCTCGACGACCCATGTCATCACCTCCGCGATCATGGGCGTGGGCGCGACCAAGCGGGTCAACGCGGTGCGGTGGGGTGTCGCCAAGAACATCATCCTCGGCTGGTTCATCACCATGCCGGCGGCGGCGCTGGTCGCTGCGACGAGCTTCTATGTGGTGCAGCTGTTCTTCGGCTGAGGCTCGGCGCCGCGGGGTGCTGCTGGGGGTCCGGGGGTTATCTCCCGGGGGATGCAGTATCACCATGCCGGCGGCGGCGCTGGTCGCTGCGACGAGCTTCTACGTGGTGCAGCTGTTCTTCGGCTGACGCATGTCGTACGTACGGAAACGGGCCCGGCTCCCTTGTGGGGGAGCCGGGCCCTTCGTCTTACGGTGGCACCGCCATGCAGCACCGTAGGACGGTCTTTATCCGAAGCGGCCGGAGATGTAGTCCTCGGTCGCCTGGACGCTCGGGTTGGAGAAGATGCGCTCGGTGTCGTCCAGCTCGATCAGCTTGCCGGGCTGGCCGACGGCCGCCAGGTTGAAGAAGGCCGTACGGTCCGAGACGCGGGCGGCCTGCTGCATGTTGTGCGTCACGATGACGATCGTGAAGCGCTCCTTCAGCTCGCCGATCAGGTCCTCGATCGCGAGGGTCGAGATCGGGTCCAGGGCCGAGCAGGGCTCGTCCATCAGCAGGACGTCGGGCTCGACCGCGATCGCGCGGGCGATGCACAGACGCTGCTGCTGACCGCCGGAGAGGCCGGAGCCCGGCTTGTTGAGGCGGTCCTTGACCTCGTTCCAGAGGTTGGCGCCCTTGAGGGACCTCTCGACGATCTCGTTGAGCTGGGCCTTCTTGTAGTTGCCGTTGAGGCGCAGGCCCGCCGCCACGTTGTCGAAGATCGACATGGTGGGGAAGGGGTTGGGGCGCTGGAACACCATGCCGACCGTACGGCGCACGGCGACCGGGTCGACGTTCGTCCCGTACAGGTTCTCGTCGTCCAGCATCACCTTGCCCTCGACGCGGCCGCCGGGGGTGACCTCGTGCATCCGGTTCAGGGTGCGCAGGAAGGTGGACTTGCCGCAGCCGGACGGGCCGATGAAGGCCGTCACGGAGCGGGGCTCGACGGTCATCGAGATGTCGTCGATCGCCTTGTGGGCGCCGTAGTACGCGGAGAGGCCGCTGACGTCGATTCGCTTGGCCATGTGAATCACTTCCAATTGCCGCTGGTCAGCGGGCGGTCTTCGGGGCCTTCCAGCGGGCGATGCCGCGGGCCACCAGATTGAGGATCATGACGAAGGCGATCAGGACGAGCGCGGCGCCCCAGGCACGGGCCATCGCGGCGTCGGTGCCGACCGCGAACTGCTCGTACACGTAGAGCGGCAGGGAGGACTGCGCGCCTTCGAAGGGGTTCGGGTTGATGAGCTTCGTACCGAACACGAGGAGCAGGACCGGGGCCGTCTCGCCGGTGATACGGGCGACCGCGAGCATGACGCCCGTGGTGATGCCGCCGATCGCGGTGGGCAGGACCACCTTCAGGATGGTGCGCCACTTCGGGATGCCGAGGGCGAGGGAGGCCTCGCGGAGCTCGTTCGGGACGAGCTTGAGCATCTCCTCGGTGGAGCGGACCACGACCGGCATCATCAGGATGGACAGGGCCATCGCGCCGGCGAAACCGGAGGGGCCGAAGCCCAGGATCAGGTTCCAGGTGGCGAGGACGAAGAGGCCGGCGACGATCGACGGGATGCCCGTCATGACGTCGACGAAGAAGGTGACGGCCTGGGCGAGCTTCCCGCCGCCGTACTCGACGAGGTAGACGGCGGTGAGCAGACCGATCGGCGCGGCGATCACGGTCGCGATGCCGACCTGCTCGATGGTGCCGAGCAGCGCGTGGTAGACGCCGCCGCCGGCCTCGGCGTCGAGGACGCCGTTCATCGAGTGGCTCAGGAAGTAGCCGTCGAGGACGCCCATGCCCTTGCTGATCGTGACCCAGGCGAGGGAGAGCAGCGGGACGACGGCGAGGATGAAGCACACCCAGACGAGGCTGGTGGCGACGCGGTCCTTGGCCTGGCGGCTGCCCTCGACCTTGGTGGTCACGGCGTACGTGGCGATGACGAAGATCAGCGCGGCGATCATGCCCCACTGGACCTTGCTGTGCCAGCCGGCGGCGAGGCCGATGCCGATCGCCGCGGCGATCGAGCCGGCGGCGACGGCGGCCGGCGTCCAGCGGGGGAGCCGGGCGTGGGAGAGGGACCCCGGGCGGGGGGCCGCGGTGACCGGACGATCCTGAATGGCGTGGCTCATGCCGCTGCCCCCGAGTACTCCTTGCGGCGGCCGATGATCCAGCGTGCGGCGCCGTTGACCAGCAGGGTGATGGCGAAGAGGACGAGACCGGAGGCGATCAGCGCGTCCCGGCCGTACTCGTTGGCCTCGTTGAACTTGGCGGCGATGTTCTGCGCGAAGGTGCCGCCGCCCGGGTCGAGCAGGTGGCCCGAGATCAGGAAGCTGGGGGAGAGGACCACGGCGACGGCCATGGTCTCGCCGAGCGCGCGGCCGAGGCCCAGCATGGAGGCGGAGATGATGCCGGAGCGGCCGAAGGGCAGCACCGACATGCGGATGACCTCCCAGCGCGTGGCGCCGAGGGCGAGGGCGGCTTCCTCGTGCATCTTCGGGGCCTGGAGGAAGACCTCGCGGGTGACGTTGGTGATGATCGGCAGGATCATGATCGCCAGCAGGATGCCCACGGTGAAGAGCGACCGGGCGGGGCCCTCGTTGGCCTTGTCGAAGAGGTACGTCCAGCCCAGGTACTCGTCGAGCCAGAGGTTCAGGCCGTCGAGGTACGGGACGAGGAAGATCGCGCCCCAGAGGCCGTAGATGATGCTGGGCACGGCGGCGAGCAGGTCGACGACGTACGCGAGCGGCTTGGCCAGCCTGCGCGGCGCGTAGTGCGAGATGAAGAGCGCGATCCCGATCGCGACGGGCACGGCGATGAGCATCGCGATGATCGACGAGACGACCGTGCCGAAGGCGAGGACGGCGATGCCGAAGACCGGCGGGCTGCCCGCCGGGTTCCACTCGAAGGTGGTGAAGAAGTTGGTGCTGTCCTTCGAGATGGCGAGGACGGCACGGTAGGTGAGGAAGCCGGCGATCGCGGCCATGATCACGAGGAGGGTGATGCCGGAGCCTCGGGACAGACCGCTGAAGATGCGGTCCCCGGGGCGGGACGCGCTCTTGGCGCGCCGGCTCCTCTGTATGTCTGGTGTGGTGGTAGCCATCTGCTTCTCCGGTCTGCGGTGCCCTTACGGGTGTGAGGGCTCCTGGCGGCGGTGCACCGGATGCCGGGCGCGGCCCCCCTGGAGGAGGGGCCGGGCCCGGCCGGGGGTCAGGACAGGGTGGGGACGATCGCGCGGACCTTCGCGGCGATCTCGGCCGGGAGCGGGGCGTAGCCGGCGTCGGCGAGGACCTTCTGGCCCTCCTCGCTCACGGTGTAGTTGAGGAAGGCCTTCAGGGTCGGCAGGGTCTCCGCCTTGTTGCCCTTGTCGCAGGCGATCTCGTAGGTGACGAGGACGATCGGGTAGGCACCCTCGGCCTTCGTCGCGTAGTCGAGGGAGAGGGCGACGTCGTTGCCGGTGCCCTTGACCTTGGCGGCGGCGATGGCCTTGGAGGCGTTCTCCGAGGTGGCGGCGACCGGGGCGGCCGCGCCGGTGTTGATGCTGACGGTGGAGATCTTGTTCGCGGTGGCGTACGAGAGCTCGAAGTAGCCGATGGAGCCCTCGGCGTCCTTCACGGCGGTCGCGACGCCGGAGGAGCCGTTGGCGGCCTGGCCGCCCTGGGCGGGCCACGACTTCGACTTCGGGTCGTGCTTCCAGTCTGCCGCAGCGGCGGTCGAGAGGTACTTGCCCAGGTTCTGGGTGGTGCCGGACTCGTCCGAGCGGTGGAAGGCCTGGATCGTGCTGTCGGGGAGCTTGGCGCCCGGGTTCAGCTTGGCGATCGCCGGGTCGTTCCACTTGGTGATCTTGTTGTCGAAGATCTTGGCGATGGTGGAGGCGTCCAGGACGAGGTTGTCCACGCCCTCCAGCTTGTAGCCGATGGCGATGGGGCCGCCGACCATCGGGAGGTTGACACCCTTGCCGCCCTTGCAGATCTTCTGCGACTCGGCGACCTCTTCCTCCTTCAGGGCGGAGTCGGAGCCCGCGAAGGCGACCTGGCCCTGGTTGAACTTGGTGATGCCGCCACCGGAGCCGATGCCCTGGTAGTTGATCTCGACGCCCTCACAGGCCGCCTGGAAGTTCTTGACCCACAGGTCCATCGCGTTCTTCTGCGCGCTGGAGCCGGCGGCGAGGAGCTGGCCCTTGGCGCCCTCGCACGCGATGCTCGACGCGGCGGTGGCGGACTTGGTGCCGCCCTCCTTCGCCGGGGTCGCCGTGTTGTCGTCCGAGCCACACGCCGAGAGGACGAGCGCACCGGAGACGACGAGGGCACCGATCGCAGAGGCGCGAAGCCCGTTCTTGCGCGAAAGCTTCACTTTCGGGTGTTCCTTCCAGAAGCCGCCTTGTCGCGGACCGAGTGTCCTGAACGTTCTACGGCGGCGTGTGTCGGTTGGTGGTGCGTCGCTGTGCTCCGAGCACCGTGTACGTCCGAAATTAGGCAGAACAGGTGAAGCCGTCGACCGAAGAGGGTGAACGGGAAGTGAACCGTGCCGTAAGCCCCGGTGCGGAGGCCTTGGCGGGGGGCGGCGGGGGACGCTCAATGGCGTGAAGTCGCCACTGCCGTGTCCAGGAGCTCGCGGTCTCTCGACTGGGTGAGGCGGGCTCTCGCCGCGGTGGGTTTCAGCCAGAGCAACGCGTCGACCTCCTTCGTCGGGGTGAACGTGCCGCCCAGGGCGCGGGCCGCCCAGTAGGTGATCTCCTTGGGGCGCCCGTCCACCGTGTAGCGGACCACCGGCAGACGGGCGCCCGGCTCGCAGCGCTGGCCCGTCTCCTCCAGGACCTCGCGCAGCGCGCACGCCTCCGCCGTCTCACCGCGCTTCCGCTTGCCTTTGGGGTGCGACCAGTCGTCGTACTTCGGCCGGTGGACGAGCGCGATCTCGATGCCGTGGCCGGAAGGCGCCGGGCGCCACAGGACGCAGCCGGCTGCGAGGATCGGGCCTCGGTGGTCGGTCATGGGACCGGGGCCGTCGTTCTGTGCCAGGCGCGCTGGAAGGCGAAGCGGGAGGCCTCGACCTCGTGGCGCTGGTCGGCGTGGAGGACGCCCAGGGCGTACGCGGTCGCCGGGGCGATGCGGGGGGTGCGGGCGGCGGTGGCGGCGGCCGTCGCGGCCTCGGCGGCGTCGCGGTGCCGGTCCAGGGCGCGGGCCGCCTCGTACAGGACGGGTTCGGGTTCGCCGCCGGTGTGGAGGGCCTCGGTGGCGTACCGGTGCAGGCGGAGGAGGAGCCTGGTCTGGTGCCAGGGCGCGTCCTGGCCCTCCCCGGCGGCGAGCCCGAGGGCGTCCGCGTTGTACGGGTGGGCCGCCCGCGTCAGGGGCAGGGTGGCCACCGCGTCCAGGAGGCGCCGCTCCGCGACCTCGGCTGGGCCGTCCAGGACCTCGACCGCGGGGGCCATGCCCACGGGGCCGAGCGGGACCTCGGACGCGAGGAGGGCGACGGCGTCGGCGACCGCGTGGAAGCGGGCCGAGCCGAGGGCCTGGAGGGACGCCGAGTGGGCGCGCGTACGGGCCAGGGTCAGCTGGCGTTCGAGGAGGGCGCCGGCCCGGGCGGCGCCGACGCTGAGCCCGGCCGCGTCGCCGCCCCGGGCGGCGGGTACCGGCCCGCCCCCGCCGCCCGCGCCGTTCGATGCGTTCGACAGGCGGGACAGGGCGTCCACCAGCCGGACGAGGCGGGAGGTGCAGGCGTGCTCCAGGGCCAGGGTGCCGGAGAGCCAGGCCAGCTCGGTGCGCAGCTGGTCCGCCCAGGCCTGGTCGAGCAGCGGCCGGAACGTGTGGAGCGTGCCGCTGATCCGGCGGGCGGCGCCCCGCAGCGTACGGGTCGCCTCCTCGGATCCGGCCGTGTCCGAGCCGCTCTCGGCGTGGAGCCGGAGGCCGCGGAGGAAGTCCGCGGCACGTGCGTGCAGGTAGGGGGCGAGGACCTCGCCCGCCGTGACGTCCTGCGAAAGGTCAGGGTTGTGCACGCCGGCGCCTCCGCGCGTCGATGAGCATCTCCTGGACGTGCCGCAGCGGCCGTCCCTCGGGGTCGGTCGCGTGCCGCGTCCAGTTCCCGTCGGGGCCGAGGTGCCAGGAGGAGGTGGTGTCGGACATCCCGGTCTCCAGGAACCGGGTGAGCGCAGCCCGGTGGCCCGGGTCCGAGACCCGTACGAGGGCCTCGATCCGGCGGTCCAGGTTGCGGTGCATCATGTCGGCGCTGCCGAACCACACCTCGGGTTCGCCGCCGTTGCCGAAGGCGAAGACCCGGGAGTGCTCCAGGAAGCGGCCGAGGATGGAACGGACCCGGATGTTCTCCGAGAGGCCGGTCACCCCCGGGCGTACGGCGCATATCCCGCGGACCCAGATGTCGACGGGTACGCCGGCCTTCGAGGCCTGGTAGCAGGCGTCGATGACGGCCTCGTCGACCAGCGAGTTGACCTTGATCCGTACGTACGCGGGCCGTCCCGCGCGGTGGTGGACGATCTCCTTGGTGATCCGGGAGACCAGGCCGTCCCGCAGCGACTTGGGGGCCGTGAGCAGCCGCCGGTACGTCTCGCGGCGGGAGTAGCCGGAGAGCCGGTTGAACAGGTCGGAGAGGTCCGCGCCGACCTGCGGGTCGGCCGTGAGCAGGCCGAGGTCCTCGTACAGACGGGCCGTCTTCGGGTGGTAGTTGCCGGTGCCGACGTGCGAGTAGCGGCGCAGGAGCTCGCCCTCCTGCCGTACGACGAGCGACAGCTTGCAGTGGGTCTTCAGGCCGACGAGGCCGTACACGACGTGGCAGCCGGCCTCCTCCAGCTTCCGCGCCCACTTGATGTTGGCCTGCTCGTCGAACCGGGCCTTGATCTCGACGAGGACGAGGACCTGCTTGCCGGACTCGGCGGCGTCGATGAGGGCGTCCACTATCGGCGAGTCGCCCGAGGTCCGGTACAGCGTCTGCTTGATCGCCAGGACGTCCGGGTCGGCGGCCGCCTGCTCCAGGAAGGCCTGCACGGACGTAGAGAACGAGTCGTACGGGTGGTGGAGCAGCACGTCCCGCTCGCGCAGCGCGGCGAATATGTCCGGCGGCGACGCCGACTCGACCTCGGCCAGGTCCCGGTGGGTGCCGGCGATGAACTTCGGGAACTTCAGCTCGGGCCGGTCCTGCCCGGCGATCCCGAAGAGCCCGGTCAGGTCGAGCGGGCCCGGCAGCGGGTAGACCTCGGCGTCGGAGACCTTCAGCTCGCGCACGAGGAGATCGAGGACGTACGGGTCGATGGACTCCTCGACCTCCAGGCGCACCGGCGGGCCGAAGCGGCGCCGCATGAGTTCCTTCTCCAGGGCCTGGAGCAGGTTCTCGGCGTCGTCCTCCTCGACCTCCAGGTCCTCGTTCCTGGTCACCCGGAACATGTGGTGCGCGAGCACCTCCATGCCGGGGAACAGCTCCTCCAGGTGCGCCGCGATCACGTCCTCCAGGGGCACGTACCGCTGCGGGGACGCCTCAAGGAAGCGGGTGAGTAGCGGCGGCACCTTCACGCGCGCGAAGTGGCGGTGGCCGCTGACCGGGTTGCGTACGACCACGGCGAGGTTGAGGCTCAGGCCGGAGATGTACGGGAAGGGGTGCGCGGGGTCCACGGCCAGGGGGGTGAGGACGGGGAAGATCTGCTGCCGGAACAGGGTGAAGAGCCGTGCCTGCTCCTTCTCCGTGAGCTCGGGCCAGCGGATCAGGTGGATGCCCTCGTCGGCCAGGGCCGGGGCCACGTCCTGCTGGAAGCAGGCGGCGTGCCGGGCCATGAGCTCGCGCGACCGGGTCCAGATCAGCTCCAGGACCTCGCGGGGCTGGAGGCCGGAGGCGGAGCGGGTGGCGACGCCGGTGGCGATGCGGCGCTTGAGGCCCGCGACCCGGACCATGAAGAACTCGTCGAGGTTCGAGGCGAAGATCGCGAGGAAGTTCGCTCGTTCGAGGAGGGGGGTCGTCGGGTCCTCGGCGAGTTCGAGTACGCGCTCGTTGAACGCGAGCCAGCTGCGCTCCCGGTCGAGGAAACGGCCCTGCGGCAGCTCGTCGCCGAGTGCGCCGTCGTCCTCGTACGTGTCGGGGTCGGCGTCCAGGTCGGGGTCGAGGTCGGTCACGACGGTGCCGTTGACGACCTGCGCGCGGTGTGCGGCGATGGAACCGACGGACGGCTGGGGGGAGGGCGCGGTGCCGGGCGTGGCGGACGCCTGGGCGTTCGGCGTGGCGGAGGACTGGACCGGGACCTCGGCAGGCTGCTGGCTCATGCCCCTATTCTTCCGCGCGGGGGGCGGCTCAGGCGCGTCGGAGCGGGCCGTGGGGGAGGGAAGTCTCCCTTTGGGGAGAGCGGACACGGAGCGCTTCATTGCGTGAGCGTCGCAAGCGCGTCTGAATGGCCGGTAACGACGACATTACGGGGCGGGGCCGTGTGCGGGCCCCGCCCGTTCCCTTTCGCTACGGGTGCCGGGCGCGCAGGACGCGGAAGGCGGCGTAGGCCGCGAGGGCGGCGAGGGCGAGGACGATGCCGGTCTCGATGAGTTGGGTGGGCCAGAAATGGGACTCGGGGTGGTAGTCGAGGTACTGGGCTGCGATCGGCTCGTCGAAGCGGCAGCCGCCGTCAGGGACCGAGTCGGAGTAGCAGAACCAGCCCGGCAGCCGCTGCCCTGAGGCGGTGAGCAGCCCCTGGTCGACGAGCATGCCGTTCTCGGGCGCGTGAAGGGGGGACACACCCTCGTACGCACGGTCGGTGATCGTTTTCACCGACAGGAAGTCCCAGCGGAAGGCGCCGAGGGTCAGGAGGATCAGACCCACCACCCCTCCGGTGACGGCCATGGCCGGAAGCGTGCGACGGATCAGCTGGCCGACGAGGGCGCCGACGGCGACGGCGAGCAGGACGTACGCGACGAGGACGGTGCCGGTGGCTTCGTACGGTCCCCTGTCCGACCAGTGGAAGTTCCAGGTGCCCGAGACCCGCACCCAGCCGAGCAGGTAGACCGCCATGAGGGCGAGTGTGGCCGCGAGGGCGGCGGCGGTCGCGGTGACGAGCTTGGCGCGGAGCCAGGCCTTCGGGCTGATCGACTGGGTGAGGGACAGCTTGTACGTCCCCGATTCGAACTCGCGGGCGATCAACGGGCCTGCGACGAAGGCTCCGACGAGCAGCGGCACCACGACCGTGCCGTTGGAGAACTGCTCCATGGCTCCGCGCAGCAGGTCGTAGCCGCTGCCGTATGCGTACGGGACCTCGTGCGTGGCCCGGAACCGTGCGTCCCAGATCCGCAGCCCCCCGATCACCGTCAACGCCAGGACCACCACCGCCCCCGTCAGCCACAGTGTCCGCCGGTACTGGCGGACCGTCACCCAGTAGGAGCCCTTCAGGGCGAGTGCGCTCATGCCGGGGCTCCTTCGGTGGCGGTGGCGGTGGTGCGGAGGTGGGCGAGGAGGAGGTCTTCCAGGGAGGGTTCCGTCGTCTCCCAGGGGCCTTCGACCGGGCCCTCGCGGCGGATGAGGGCCGTGAGTTGACGGCCCGTCGTGCGGGATTCGACGACCGAGTGCGGGGCGAGGTCGGCCACGGGTCCGGTGAGGAGGGTGTGGGCGGCGAGGAGTTCGTCGACGGGGCCGGCGAGCCGGACCTTGCCGCCGTGGAGCAGCAGGAGGTGGTCGCAGGAGCCCTCCAGCTCGGTGAGGATGTGCGAGGACATGACGACGGTGGTGCCGTGTTCGGCGGCGTCCGCCATGAGCAGGCCCATCAGCTGGTGGCGGGCGAGCGGGTCGAGGTCGGCCATCGGTTCGTCGAGGAGCAGCAGTTCGGGCCGCTTGCCGAGGGCGAGTGCGAGGGCGACGCGGGTGCGCTGGCCGCCGGAGAGGTGGTGGACGAGGGTGTCGGAGGAGAAGCCGCCGCCCTCGACGACCCGCTCGGCGAGGGCGGAGTCCCAGCGGCCGGGGTTGAGTTCGCGGCCCATGCGCAGGGTGTCGGCGACGCTGAGCCGGGGGTGGAGCGGCTTGTCCTGGGCGACGTACGCGAGGTGTTCGCGGGCCGGGGCGTCGATCGTGCCCTCGGTGGGCCGCAGGAGGCCGGCGGCGAGGGCGAGGAGGGTGGACTTGCCGGCGCCGTTGGGGCCGACGAGGGCGCAGATACGGCCGGTGGGGAGGGCGAAGCCGCACTCCCGGAGGGCCCAGCCGCGGCCTCTTCGTCCTCCGTACCGTTTGCCGAGCAGATCGGCCTCCAGCGCGATCCCGTCCTTGGTCATGCGTCGTCCCCCTCGAAGTGTTCCTTCAGTACGGATGTGAAGAGCGCGGCCACGTCCTCGCGGTCGAGGCCCGCGGCGCGTGCCCGGCGGGCCCAGTCGGTGAGTTCGCCGCGCAGGGGCGAGTCGGCGGGGCCGGTGCCGAGGGTGGCGCGGACGAAGGTGCCGAGGCCGCGGCGGGCCTCGACGAGGCCTTCGCGTTCGAGCTCGCGGTAGGCCTTGAGGACCGTGTTGGGGTTGATGGCCGTCGCTTCGACGACCTCGCGTGCGGTGGGCAGTCGGTCGCCGGGCTCCAGGAGGCCCATCCGGAGGGCCTGTTTCGTCTGCTGGACGATCTGGAGGTAGGTGGCGACGCCGCTGCGCCGGTCGATGCGGTACTCGAGCACGATCCCTTTCACCACCCTTTCACTAATCAAGTAGTGAAAGGGTGGTGGAAGGGACCGCCTCCTGTCAATCCACAAGATCCCTCAGCTAAAAGAGAGGGGCGGCGCGTCCCGGAGGACCCGCCGCCCCGCTTCCCTGCAACAGGAGAGCAACCGTTACTGCTACTGCACGATGGTGATCCGCCCGGCCGCCGGAGGCGCGAGCGGTGCGCCGGCCGAGGCGTGGGCCGCCAGGTAGCCGAGCAGGACGTCCAGGTCGGAGGCGCCGACCAGCTTGTTCGTACCCTGGGCGAAGACCGGGAAGCCGTCGCCGCCGCCCGCGAGGAACTCGTTCATGGCGACGCGGTACGTGGCGGCCGGGTCGAGCGGCCGGCCGTCCAGCTTCACGGACGCGGCGTCGATCCGGGCGGCGCCGGTCTTGGTGAGGTCCAGGGTGTACGTGAAGCCCTCCGACACCTGGAGGATCTTCGGGGACGCCTCGTTGCGGCCGCTGACCTGCTGCTGGAGCGCGGTCACGATCTGGGCGCCGGTGAGGCTCTGGACGGTCATCATGTTGGTGAACGGCTGGACGGTGTAGACCTCGCCGTACGTCAGGACGCCGTCGGCCTCGCCCCCGACCGGGCCCTCGTGCACGAAGTCGGAGCGGATGCCGCCCGGGTTCATGAAGGCGATCTGCGCGCCGCCCTTGTCGGCCGGGGCCATGCCCTCCCGCTGGGCGTCGGCGATCACGCTGCCGAGCGGCTTCTCGAGCGCCTTCGAGCCGCGGCCCTCGATGTCGGCGGTGATGTGGCCGACCGGGCGGTTGGCGATGGGCGCGGCCAGGGCGCCCCAGTACTTGATGAGGTCCTCCATGTCCCGCGCCCGGCCGACGTCACGGGTCACCACGTGGTTGGCGGACGTCACGGCCGTACGGACGATGTCCTTCGTCCTGCGGTCGTAGGTCAGCGTGGTGTCGGTGTAGATCCGCCCGTAGGACGCGGCGGAGGTCACCGTGCGGGGCTTGCCGGACGGGTCGGGGATGGTGCAGGCGTACGCCTGGTGGGTGTGGCCGGTGACCAGCGCGTCGACCCGGGAGTCGATGTTCTTGGCGATGTCGACGATCGGGCCGGAGATGCCGTCGCCGGGGCCCGGGCTGTCGCAGTCGTAGTTGTACGAGCCGGAGGCCGGGAGTCCGCCCTCGTGGATGAGCGCGACGACGGACTTGACGCCCTTGCGCTCCAGCTCCTTGGCGTACTTGTTGATCGTCTCGACCTCGTCGCCGAACTTCAGGCCCTTGATGCCCTCGGCGTTGACGATGTTCGGCGTGCCCTCCAGGGTCACGCCGATGAAACCGATCTTGACGCCGCCCCGCTGCCAGATGAAGTACGGGTCGAGGATCGGCTTGCCGGTCTTCTCGTCGGTCACGTTCGCGGCGAGGAACGGGAAGTCGGCGCCGCGGAAGGTCCTGCCCTCGGCCGCACAGCCGTCCGTCGGGTGGCAGCCGCCGTTCTGGAGGCGGGACAGCTCGGCCGCGCCCTCGTCGAACTCGTGGTTGCCGACGGAGGTGACGTCGAGCCTGAGCTTGTTGAGGGCCTCGACGGTGGGCTCGTCGTGGAAGAGGCCGGAGATCAGCGGGGAGGCGCCGACCATGTCGCCGGCGGCGGCGGTGATCGAGTACGGGTTGCCCTTGCGGGCGCCCCGCAGGTGGGTGGCCAGGTACTCGACGCCGCCCGCCTTGATGCCCTCGGTGGCGCCGTGCGCGTAGACCTCGCCGGAGGAGCCGGCCGGCGGCTCCAGGTTGCCGTGCAGGTCGTTGAAGGAGAGCAGCTGCACGTCGACGGTGCGGCCGTTGCCGTATCCCCAGCCGTTGCCGTTGCCCGGCCCGTTGCCGTTGCTCGGCTCCTCGCTCGGCGCCGCGCCGGCGGGTATGGCGGCCAGGAGAGCGCCGGCGGTGGCGAGCCCGGCGGCGGTGGCGAGTATCCGCCGCCCCGCACGCTTCTTGTGACGAGTCTCTGACATCTGTCCCCTTTTTCCCTGCATGCCCGACGGATCCGGCGATGCCCCTGTCGTGGCGAGAAGAGCGGCGATGCGCGTTCGTTGACGCTTCGCCACCCCGTCCGTCGCCGCCCCTCCCCGGGAGGCTCCAGACGGTGAGGCCATGGCCGCTGGTCTGCCGAGGGCAGCCTAGAGTCAACGCGCGTAGCGCAACAGGGGGATACGGGTTACGACCTGGTTGCCATCACTCGACGGCGCCCCCGAGGACACCCGCTGAACGGCCCAGGGCCCCGTAGGCTCGGCGCATGACGACTGAAGCTCCCGCAACAGCCTTCGAGTCGGGCCGCCGTTTCGACATCGTCGACGAGCTCACCCCGGAGCAGGTCCAGGAGGTCCTCGACCTGATCGCCTCCGCCGCCGAGACGGACGGCATGCAGGCGGTCTCCGAGCAGGGACGCCTCCAGCTCCGTGGGGGGCGTCGCGAGGGCATCCGCCACTTCCTCCTCACCGTCTCCGGCCGGCTCGTGGGGTACGCCCAGCTGGAGGACACCGACCCGGTCGAGGCCCCGGCCGCCGAACTGGTCGTCGACCCGACGCAGCGGGGCCGCGGCCACGGCCGGGCGCTCGGCTCGGCCCTGCTGACCCAGTCCGGCAAGCGCCTGCGCGTCTGGGCCCACGGCGGCAAGTCGGCGGCCCGCCATCTGGCGCAGGTGCTGGGCCTGACCCTCTTCCGCGAGCTCCGCCAGCTCCGCCGTCCGCTGACCCCCCTGGACATCCCCGAGCCGGCCGTCTCGCCCGGCATCCGGATCCGTACGTTCGTTCCCGGCCAGGACGACGCGGCCTGGCTCGCGGTGAACGCCGCGGCGTTCGCCCACCACCCGGAGCAGGGCTCCCTGGCCCAGCGGGACCTGGACGACCGCAAGGCCGAACCGTGGTTCGACCCGAAGGGCTTCTTCCTGGCCGAACGCGAGTCGGACGGGACGCTGCTGGGCTTCCACTGGACGAAGGTCCACGCCGAGGAACAGCTCGGCGAGGTGTACGTCCTGGGCATCTCGCCCGACGCCCAGGGCATGGGCCTCGGCAAGGCCCTCACCGCGATCGGCCTGCGCCACCTGGCCGCCCAGGGCCTCCCCGTGGCCATGCTCTACGTCGACGCCGACAACACGGCGGCCCTGCGCGTGTACGAGGGCATGGGCTTCACCACCCACGAGGTGGATCTGATGTACCGCACGGAGACCTGAGCGGCGACGTCGTAGGCGGCGGCGGCGCTTCGGGCGCCGCCGCCCGGTACTCGCGGGGTTCAGGAGCGCCGCCGGCCGAGGCCGGCGGCGCGTGGCGTCTGCGCGGAGTTCGCGGCGCGTGGCGCCTGCGCGGAGTTCGCGGCGTGTGGCGCCTGCGAGAAGTTGACGCGCTTCTGACGAACATTTTCAGCCGCTTGCCCTCGATCAGGTCGGGGTGGGCCACCCGCTCTCACAGGGCTTTCACGGGCCCCACCCACCTTGCACCGATCGTTTACAGCCTTTGGACGCTTGTTCGAGGATTGACAAACCGGTCCGTCGGTTTTCTACTGACCAGGCACCGACGGTCGCACGCTCGCTACTGTCGGTCGGCTTTCGGTAGAAGGGTGGCAATTGTGGTGCGCTTCAACTTGCTCGGTCCCCTGGAGGTCCGGGTGCAGGGTCGGCCGGCGAACATCAGAGGGGGACGCCAGCGCATCCTCCTGGTGCTGCTCCTGCTCGGTGAAGGAGCCTCCGTCTCCAAGGACCAACTCATCGGGGAGATATGGGGCGACGCCCTACCAGCCCAGGTCGACAACGCCCTGCAGGCCGTCGTCACCCGGCTGAGACGGTCTTTGGACGCCTGGTGCGGATCGGGCTTCGCCCGCGAGCGGCTGGTCTCCGAACAGTCGGGGTACAGCCTCTGGCTGGACGACCAGACGGTGGACCTCCGGGAGTTCGAGTCGCTGCGCTCGGAGGCGCACCGGCTGATGACCAAGGATCCGGCCCGGTCCGCCGCCGCTCTTGAGGAGGCGCTGGGGCTCTGGCGCGGTTCCGCCCTCGAGGGCGTCGGCGGCGGTGTGCTGTGCGGCAGCGCCGCCGCCCGTCTCGACGAGGAGCGGCTGCTCGCCCTGGAGGACAAGATCCAACTGGAGCATTTCGGCGGCCGGCACGCCGGTACGGTCGCGGAGTTGCGGCGGCTCACCATGCTGTACCCGCTGCACGAGCGGCTCTCCGAGCAGCTGATGGTCGCTCTGTACCGCTCGGGCCGGCCGGCCGAGGCGCTCGACGTCTACTGGCGGCTGCGGACCGCTCTGCGCGGTGAGCTCGGCCTGGATCCGACGCCGACCGTGCAGTCGCGGATGCAGTCGATCCTCCAGCACGACATGGCGGACGTGATCCCCCACGACAGGGGGCGGGGAATGCCGCACCGGCCCGCCGTGGCGTGACCGCGGGGGGGCGTCGGGTACGGGGTCGGGCACAGGGTCGGGTACGGCGCCGGGGGTGAGGGTGGTGCCGGGTAGGGGGGTGAGGGCGATGCCGGGTACGGCGGCGGGGGTGGTGCCGGGGGTCGCGCTCACACGCCGCTCGCCACCCCGGCGGCCTGCTCCACCCCCTGCGCACCGGCGGCACCCGCCTCCCCGCGTCGCCGCAGCAGCACCAGGGCGAGCAGGGCGGCCGTCAGGGCCAGACCCGCGGCCAGGAACAGCGCCGAGGTGGTACCGGACACGAGCCCCTGGGCGGACACCGTCGCCCCGGAGGCCGCCACCCCGAGGACGCTGCCCAACTGGCGGAAGGTGTTGGACACCCCCGATGCGGTACCCGCCCAGGCCATGGGTACGGCGCCGAGGAGGGCCACCGTGGCAGGCGCCGCGGCCAGCGAGATGCCCGTACCGAGGAGGGCGAGCAGCCACCAGTAGGCGCCGTAACCCTCCGCGGGTCCCAGCAGGGCGAGGCCCAGGAGCGCCGCTCCCGAGCCGAGGGTCCCGGTGACGACCGGGACGCGCGGGCCGGTCCGTACGACCATGACGGCCGCCACACAGGAGGCCACCGCGATCGCCCCGTTGAGCACCAGGAACCGGACCGCGATCTGGGTCGCGGTCAGCTGCTCCAGCTCGTACATGCGCTGTGCCACGAGCGACATGGCGGCGTACAGGCCGAAGAGGCTCAGCAGATTGACCGTGCAGGCGGTCACGACCACCGGGTTGCGGAAGAGCCCGAGCGGCAGCATCGGCTCCCCGGCCCGGGCCTCCCACCACAGGAAACCCGGCAGGGCCGCGGCGGCCAGCGCGTACGACACGGCCACCGGCGTCGAGGTCCAGCCCTGGTCGTTGCCCTCGGCGAGGGCGAACACCGTCGCGGCGGCGGCCACGATGAAGAGCAGCTGGCCCGTCACGTCGAGCCGGCGGGCCCGGCGCGGCTGTCCGTCCGGCAGCGAGAAACGCAGGCCCACCAGGGCGGCCGCCGCCACCGGGACGTTCAGCCAGAAGATGGCGCGCCAGCCCCAGCCGTCCACCACGAGGCCGCCGAGCACCGGTCCCATGCCGAGGGCGAGTCCGCAGAAACCGGCGCCGATGCCGATGGCCCGGGCGCGGGCGGCGGGGTCGGGGAAGAGCGCGGCGACCAGGGCGAGGGAGACCGGGATCAGTACGGAACCGAAGGCCCCCTGGGCGGCCCGTGCGACGAGCAGCATCTCGATCGAAGAGGCCGAGGCGCACCACGCGGACGTGGCACCGAACCCGGCGAGGCCGACGAGGAAGACCCGCTTGCGGCCCAGGACGTCGCCGAGGGTGCCCGCGCTGAGCAGCAGGCAGGCGGAGGCCAGGACGTAGACGCTCGCGACCCAGCGCAGCTGCGCCGGTGTCGCGGGCAGCTCGTCCCGGACCGCGGGCAGGGCGACGTCGGCCATCGTGGTTCCCGCGTACACCACGAAGACGGCCAAGCCGAGGAAGAGCAGCGACAGGCCGTTCCCGCCCCGGCTCCGGGGCTTTTCGGAAAGCATGGTCCGCCTCCCTACATGGCGTTCGATGCGCGCATGATGTGCAGGAATCCGTTGAGTCGCGCGCGGCCCTGGAATCCCACGTACTCCGGGATCACCAGATGGGGATCCCACTTCTCCTTGTAGGCGAGCTGGGTTTTGGCCGGGTAGATGGAGTCGCCGCGCTGTGCCAGCTGCTGCACGAACCAACCGAAAGCCCGGCTGGAACCGTTCTGTTCCAGCTCGGGATTCAGTCCGGTGAACGGGGTGAAGCCGAAGTGGAGCCAGTCGGCGCCCTCTTCCTGGAACGCCAGAATGGCCGCCTTGTTGATGGCCTCCATCACCCCGGGCGGGCTGTCGGGATTGCGTCGGCTCAGGTCGTGCAACCAGCCCGAACGCGAGCCGTAGGAAGGGGAGTAGGAGATATAGCCGATCGGCTTCCCGTCGATGTATCCGACGAAGAGTCGACGGCTGCCCTGGAACGGGCCGCCGGTCTCGCCGACCAGGAACTCCAGCTCCTTGGTGTGCTTCCCCTTGGAGCGCAGCCAGACGCCGTCGATCTCGGTCAGCGCCTCCCCGACCTTGTCGTGCTGGGCCTCGATCACTTCGAGCCCGGCCCGGTGCGCCCGCGAGACCTTGTTCCTGAGCTGCACGAATTTCTTGCCGGCGAGGGTGAACTTCGACAGGTCGACCGCGTAGGAGGCGCCGATCTGGTTGACCGTGTAGCCGTGCTCGATGTAGCGGCGGGCGTCCTCGGTCTGCAGCTGGACGGCGACCACGCGCCGGCGGCGGCTGCGCGCGTACGCCGAGAACGCCTTCAGCAGGGGTATGTAGTCCTGCTCCGGTGCGAAGGGCCCGCCGAACTGCACGAGATACCGGCCGGATTCACGGTAGGAAACGAATCCGTCGAGTCCGGGAGCGGTGAAGTGGAGATTTCCCTTGTTGAGTGCGAGAAACGCGCTCGGATTGTCACTGAAGGACTCGAGCGATCCCAGCAGTGAGTCCTGGGAAACGGTTCCCTCGGTCATATTCTCCACTCTCTCCCTGTCGTGGAAACGCCTGAGCCGCAGCAGTCAAGCCGACGTCAAGCCCCCTGTCCATGCGGTCCGTTGCGTATCGGGCCGTCCGTCCGCGCGGCGCAGCCGGAACGTCAGGAGGCCGTCAGGGTCAGGAATTCGTCAGGAGAAGATCAGGCGCACCTCGCAGAATCCTGTTTCGACAGGGCGCGCAGTGACCGGGCGGCCGCCGTGCAGGAACACCCGAGAAGCGAGCAGGGAAAAATGAACCGACACGCAAGCGTGCTGACCCGCGGTGGGGAGGCGCCCGCGACCGCGGGCCGGCCGACCGCGCTGCGGGGCGCGCGTCATGCGGTCCGCGAACCCATCCCCACCTACCTCTCCTACGTCGGTGGCAAGGACATCGACGCGGAGAAGTACGTCTACACCGTCACCACGAGGTCGATCCTCGACGACGTCTTCGAGAGCCTCACCCTGAAGCGCCGTCTGGAGCAGGGCCGGGTGCGTCCCGAGGACGCCGGCGACCTGGTCGTCGGGCGGGTCGCGCTCGCCGACCAGGAGACGGTGGAGGAGGCCTCCCGCGCCGCCGCCGAGGCGTTCCGCGAGTGGTCCCGGTGGCCGCAGGAGAAGCGCATGGAGCTCGGGGCGGTCCTGCGGCGCAGGATCGTCGAGGGCTGCGACGACATGGTCGACGTCCTCATCGCCGAGGGCAATCCGCGGGCGCTCGCCGAGTGGCAGGTCGCCGGCCTGCTCGAGACGTTCAGCGAGGAGACCCTCTCCTGGGTCGGCGAGCTGATGCACCGCGAGTTCGAGCACGGCGGGCGCCGGCTGCTGGTGCGCCGCAGGCCCGACGGCGTCGTCTGCGTCAACCCGCCGCAGAACGCCCCCGCGTCCAGCGCGCTCTTCGGCATCACGGCCCTCATGGCGGGCAACACCGTGGTGGTCCGCGCGCCGCGCAGCGCCCCCTTCGGGGTGATGTACGCCCTGCGCGAGTTCGTCGTCCCCGCCCTTGAGGAGATCGGCGCCCCGCCCGGCGTGCTCAACGTCGTGTGCGGCCGTCCCGGTCCGATGATGCGGTCCTGGCTGGAAAGCCCGTACATCAACGACATCCTCTACATCGGCTCCACCGAGAACGGCCTCACGTTCCAGGAGGAGTGCGTACGCCACGGGAAGAAGCCGGTCCTCGAACTCGCGGGGAACGACTGCGTGGTCGTCTGGCGCGACGCCGACCTGGACCTGGCGGTGGAGGCCCTCACCGAGTGCTTCTACGGCTCCGGCCAGATCTGCATGGTGCCCAACCAGGTCCTGGCCCACCCGGCGATCGCCGACGAACTCCTCGAGCGGCTGTCCGCCGCCGTGGCGAAGCTGCGCCCCGGCTACCCGGACGAGGAGGGCGTGCTGCTCTCGCCCGTCCTGCGCAGCGAGCGGTTCTTCACCGTGGTCAAGGACGCCCTGGACAAGGGCGCCAGCCTGGTGCACGGGGCCCGCAGGCTGGAGGCCGACGGTTCGCCCTCGGACACCGGGCTGTTCCTGGAGCCCACCGTGCTCCGGGTCGACGGCATGGAGAAGTGCCGGGAGATCGAGGCGGTGCGCCGCGAGACCTTCTTCCCGCTGCTGCCCGTGATCGTGCCCGAGGCGGACACCGACGAGGCGCTCCTCGAGCGCTTCCTCGACTACGTCAACAGCAACCCCTACGGGCTGCGCAACTCGGTCTGGGCCGGCGACGAGCAGGTGCTCGGCCGTTTCGAGCGGGAGATCGACAACGGCGGACTGCTCAAGATCAACGACTCGCACATCGGGTTCCTGCCGTACCTGCCCACCCACGGCGGCACCGGCCTGACGGGCGGCGTGTTCGGCGAGGCCAACTACCCGATGCTGCGCACCTCCCACCTCCAGGGTGTCTCGATCGCCCGCGGCATCCGTCCGCACCAGGCCGTCTTCGGCGCGTACGACGCCGTCCGGGCGGCCCGTGCCGGGGCGACCGACTGAAACCCCTCATCCCACCAAGGAGTTCGACGTGCGCTACTTCCGCCAGGCGGACGAGACCTGTGACACCTTCCTGCCCGGTCTGCGCAAGGCTCTCAAGGACGTGCCGCTCTCGGTCCTGGAGTCCCCCGACAGCCCGGCCATCCGGATCTTCCGCGAAGCGGGCGGCCCCAACCTGCTGGTGCCCGCAGAGCACGGCGGCGCCGGCGTGAACGCGCTGGAGGCCACCCGGGTCATCCGCGCGCTCGGCGCCGTCGCCCCCTCGATGACGGTCGGCACGATGATGCACCACTTCTCGCTCGGCACCCTCTACGCCGTCGCGGACTCCGTCGCCGGGGACAGCGACCTGAAGACCATGCTCGGCCAGGTCGTCTCCGAGCGGCTCCTCGTCGCCTCCGGCTTCGCCGAGGGCCGTACGAACCAGGGCATCCTCTCCCCGACCCTGATGGCGCGCCCGGTGGACGGCGGCTACCTGCTGACCGGCTCGAAGAAGCCGTGCAGCCTGAGCCGGTCCATGAACCTGCTCACCGCCTCGGTCGGCATGCCGCAGGAGGACGGCTCCACCGCGATGGGCTTCCTGCTGCTGCCCGCCGACACCGAGGGCGTCTCGGTGCGCCCCTTCTGGTCGAACCCGGCACTGGCCGGAGCCGAGAGCGACGAGGTCCGCCTTGAGGACGTCTTCGTCACCGACGAGCAGATCGTCCAGCCCGAGCCGGGCCAGGAGGAGGCCCTCGACGAGCTGCAGACCGTCGGCCTGATCTGGTTCCAGATGATGATCGCGGCCGGCTACACCGGGATCACCTCCGCGCTGGTCCGCCAGGTGCTGGAGCAGCGCCGCGGCAGCGCCACCGACCGGGCCACGCTCGGCATCCGGCTCGGCGGAGCCGTCGGCCTGGTCGAGAGCCTGGCCCGGACCGTGGACGCCGGCGAGGTGGACAACGACGCCCTGGGCAACGCCCTGGTGGTCCGGTTCGCCGTGCAGGACGCGCTGGCCGACATCGTGCGGCTCGCGGTCGAACTCCTCGGCGGCATGGCCTACATCACCTCGGCGGACAGCTCCTGCCTCGCCACGGCCGCGCAGGCCATCGCCTTCCACCCGCCGTCGCGCACCAGCATGGCCGAGGGCCTGACGGAGCACTGGTCCGGCCAGCCCGTCCTGGTCGGCTGACCGGACATCGAAAGGGAATCCTCGAAATGACGACCACCCCGGTCGCACCGGCGGACACCTCCGCCGAGATCCTCGACCGCTACCGCGCCCACCTCAGCAAGGGCCGCGCCTCGCTCGGCGAGATGTTCGGCGGTGACATCGAGACCGGCTCCGAGGGAGCCTGGGTGTACACCGCCGCGGGCCGCAAGCTGCTCAACTGCGGTGGCTACGGCGTGCTGATCGCCGGCGCCCGCCACCCCACGGTGGTGGCCGAGGTCGAGCGCCAGCTGCACACCAACCCGGTGGCCACCCGGCTGCTGCTCGAACCCCAGGCGGCGCTGGCCGCCGAGGCGCTCGCCGCCGTCACCCCGGCGGGCCTCGACAAGGTGCACTTCGCCAACTCCGGGGCCGAGGCCGTCGAGGCCGCCCTGAAGATGGCCCGCACCCACGGCAAGCGCCATCTGGTCTCGACCGTCAACGGCTACCACGGCAAGACCTTCGGCGCGCTCAGCGTGACGGCGAAGGACCTCTTCCAGGAGCCGTTCCGCCCGCTCCTCCCCGATGTCTCCCATGTGCCGTTCGGCGACGCCGAGGCACTGCGCGAGGTGCTCGCCGCCCACCGCGGCAACGCCTGCTTCATCGTCGAACCGGTGCAGGGCGAGGCCGGGGTGATCATGCCGCCGGAGGGCTACCTGCGGGACGTCGAGGCGCTGTGCCGGGAGTACGAGGCCTTCTTCGTCCTCGACGAGGTGCAGACGGGCCTCGGGCGCCTGGGCCAGTGGTGGGGCGCGGACCGCGAGGGAGTCACCCCGGACGTCCTGCTCGTCGGCAAGGGGCTCAGCGGGGGCGTGGTGCCGGTGTCGGCCGCGGTGGCCACGACGGAGGCCTTCACCGCCTTCGACAAGGACCCGTTCATCCACACCTCGACCTTCTCCGGCAGCCCCCTCGCCATGGCCGCCGCCCAGGGCGCGCTCCGGGCGATCCAGGAGGACGACCTGGTCGAGCGGTCCCGGGTGCTGGGCGAGCGGCTGATCGCGGAGCTCGGCCGGATCGCCCGCGCCGCCCTCGGCGACCTGCTCCTGGAGGTGCGCGGCGCCGGTCTGCTGATCGGCATCGAGTTCACCGAGCCCGGCCTCGCCGGCGACCTGCTCCTGGAGCTCCTCCACGAGGGCGTCGTCGCCAACCACTCCCTCAACTCGCACATGGTGCTCCGGCTCACCCCGCCGGCCGTGCTCACCGAGGACGACGTGGCCTTCCTGCTGGCCGCCTTCGAACGTTCGGTGACCGCGATCGCGTACTGACCCGCCGGCCGTTCCCACCCCACCCAGAGAGCTTCCAGAGAGCGAGACTCCACCCACATGCGCAGCATCGAACTGCGGGTCCTGGTCCCGGCCGACGACCCGGCCCGCGCCTACACGCAGATCACCGAATTCGCCCGTTACGCCGATCTGGCCGAGGACGTCCACGAGGTCGTGGTCCACCCCGGCGGCGCCGACGACCGGGGCAGCAGCAGCTGGCGGGTCAACTTCCGCCGGGGGATCATGAGCTGGGACGAGGAGGAGCACTTCCGCCGGGACGAGCTCCACATCGCCTTCCACCAGACCGACGGGGACTTCGACGACTTCCACGGAAGCTGGCAGCTGACCCCGCGCGAGGACGGCACCTGCGAGGTGCTGTTCGAGGTCACGTACGACTTCGGGATCCCCAGCCTCAGCGGCATCATGGACCCGATCGCGGAGCGCGTGATCAAGCGTGCCATCAGCGCGGCGCTGACGGGGATCTTCGGCGAGGCCACCGTCCTGGAGGGCGGCGAGGCGCTCACCGACCTGGACCGGACGGCCGGGGTGGGGGTCCGCTGATGGCCGACGCCGCCAATCTCTTCGAGACGAAGACCACCGCCAGGCTGCTGCGCCTGGAGTACCTGGTGGCGCTGGGCGTCAGCCTGGAACTCTTCGTCACCCACCTGGACGAGGTGCGCTGGCTGCCGGCCGTGGCGCTCTTCCTGTACATCGACCTGATCGGTTACATACCCGGCGCCATCGCCTTCAGACGCAGCCCCGACGGCCAGATCCACAAGGGCTACTACGTCGCCTACAACATCATGCACAGCTTGGTCACGCAGGCGGCCGTCATCGGCCTGTGGGTCCTCCTGTTCGGCTTCGAGTGGGCGCTGCTGGCGATCCCGATCCACCTCTTCGGTGACCGGGCGCTGTTCGGCAACGCGCTGAAGCCGTTCGCGCTGTCCTTCGAGCCCAAGACCCACCCGGCGTACGCCCGGCTCCGCGACGAGGTGGAGGGTGCGGGCACGGCCGCCGCGCCGACCGCACGGCAGCCCGGGAAGGTCCCGGCGTGAGCGCCGGTCCGGCCGCGGCCCTGGGGCTGCCGCCTCCCGGCGGCGAGCTGGCGGAGCCCGATCCGGAGGTCTTCTGGGACAGCGCACGGCAGTTCCCGACCGGTGTCGCCGTCCTCACCGCCGACCACCCCCTCGGACCGCACGGCACCACGGTGTCCTCGTTCGCCTTCGTCTCCCGCCGGCCGCCCCTGATCTCGGTGTGCCTGAAGCGGCCCAGCAGTTTCCTCTCCCTGGTCCGCTCCGGCGGGGAGTTCGGGGTCAACGTCCTGGTGCACGAGCAGGCGGTACTCGCCCGCAGGTTCGCCACCCCCGGCCGGGCGCCCGGCGCCACGCAGTTCGAAGGAGTGCCGTACGCGGCGGGGGACGCCTCGGGGGCGCCGCTGCTCGACGGGTCCGCCGCCTGGCTGGAGTGCCGGGTCGACCGGGTCCTGGCCGCCGGCGACCACGACCTCGTCCTGGCGCGGGTCCTCTTCGCCCGGCGCGCGGCCGCTTCCACGCAGTGCAGCCCGCTCGTCTACCACGCGGGCCGGTTCGCCACCACACAGACACAGGAGTGACGACGAAGATGACGTCGACGACCGACACCTTTCCCGCCGAGGCCGGCTGGGACACCGCGCCCGACCTGATCGAGGGCGCCAAGACCCTGGAGCTCACCCCGGCGGGCGCGAACCTCGCGTACTGGCTGAAGGCGATGCCCGCCACCCTGCGCGGCCACATCTCCGGGCACGCCCCGGAGGTGACCATCCCGGACTACATGCGGGAGGAGGGGCCGCTGCGCGAGGCGATCACCCAGGAGCTGTCCTTCCGCGCCATCGCCGAGGAGAAGGCCACCCGGGCGCTGGGCTACCTCGTGCCGATCGCGCCCACCGTCGACACCATGGAGTTCTACGCCACCCAGGTGATCGACGAGGCCCGCCACTCCATGGTCTTCCGCAACCACCTCGTCGAACTGGGCGTCCCCCGCGAGGAGTTGTGGCAGCGGATCCACGAGATCGCCGCCAAGGACCGGGCGGAGGTCCTCGACCCGCTGGAGGAGTACGCCCTCAAGGTCATGCGGGACCAGCGCGACTTCCTCGGAGGCGTACTGATCCTCACCATCATCGTCGAGGGTGTCCTCGCGCCCGCCGCCGAGCTCAGCGAGCGCAAGTGGCGTCCGCTCAACCCGGCCGCCGCGGACATCGAGCGCGGTGCCGGCATCGACGAGATCCGCCACCTCACGGTCGGCGCCGCCGCCGCCCGCGAGTACCTGGAGGTCCACCCCGAGGAGCGCGAGCGGGCCGTCGCGCTGATCCGCGAGGGCATGGGGCTGTGGGACGTGCTCCCCGGCCACGCGATGGTCCACCGCCGCGAGGTCATCTTCCAGAAGGGCCTGGAGCAGCACGCCGACGTCGTCGGCGACTACGAGATCTGGCCCGGCCGCCGGCTCGTCGACACGACGCCCGAGGAGCGCCAGGCCCAGGCCGAGAAGTGGACCGAGGAGATGCAGGAGAGCCGGCTGAAGTACATGGGCCTGGAAGAGGCCTTGGCATGAGTCGCGCGGCCGTCCTCGCGGGCATCGGCGGCTGGCTGCCGCCACGGGTGGTCACCAACGAGGACCTCGCCCGGCGCTTCGACACCAGCGACGAGTGGATCCGGTCCCGTACCGGAATCGGGCAGCGGCACGTCGTCGACCCGGGCACCTCCACCGGCGACCTCGCCTTCGAGGCCGGGGCCCGCGCGCTGAAGTCGGCCGGGGTGGACGAGGTGGACGCGGTCGTCGTGGCGACCACCACCCCCGACCACCTCAGCCCGGCCACCGCCCCCCAGGTCGCGGACCGTCTCGGCCTGGGCGGTCGGGCGGCCTTCGACGTCGCCGCCGTCTGCACCGGCTTCCTCTACGGGCTCGCCACCGCCACCGGACTCATCGCCTCCGGCACCGCGGGCAGCGTGCTGGTCATCGGCGCCGAGGCCTTCACCACCATCGTCGACCCGGCGGACCGCTCCACCTCGGCGATCTTCGGCGACGGGGCCGGGGCGTTCGTCCTGCGCGCCGGGGAGCCGGACGAGCCCGGTGCGATCGGCCCCTTCGACCTCGGCAGCGACGGCTCCCTCGCCGAGCTGCTCATGATCCCGGCGGGCGGCTCCCGGCAGCGCTCCAGCGGCCGGCCGGCCGCCCCCGGCGAGGAGTACTTCCTCATGCAGGGCAAGCAGGTCTACCGGCACGCCGTGCTCCGCATGACCGAGTCCGCGCAGCGGGTCCTCGCCACGGCGGGGCACGGTACGGACCAGATCGACCGGTTCGTCGGCCACCAGGCCAACCTGCGGATCCTGGACGCGGTCGCCGACCGGCTCGGCGTCCCGCCGGAGCGCCGCATCAGCAACATCGACCGCGTCGGCAACACCGCGGCCGCCTCCATTCCGCTCGCCCTCGCCGACGCGGCGGCCGCGGGGGAGCTCAAGCCCGGCGACCGGGTGCTGGCCAGTGCCTTCGGCGGTGGGCTCACCTGGGGGTCGTGCCTGCTCCGCTGGCCCGACGTCACCCCCGCATGAGCGCCCTGGCGGCGCGGGCGGCCGGCGATGCCTTCGCCAGGCAGCTGGCCTCCCTGCTCGGGCTCTCCCTCCCCGGCGACCTCTCCCGCGACGGCCGCCCGTCACCCGTCACCCGTACCCGTTCCGTCTCCGCAGTCCGTACGGACATCTCCACCCCACCCCATGGAAGGACACCCACATCATGAGCACCACCGTCACCACCTACGACCGCATCGCCGCCATCCTCGTCGAGCGTTTCGGCGTCACCGACGACGAGGTCACGCCCGAGGCCACCTTCGAGCAGCTCGACCTCGACTCGCTCGCGCTGGTCGAGTTCACCCTGGTCGTCCAGTCGGAGATGTCCGTCGAGATCCCGGACGACGAGCTCTCGCCGCGCCAGACGGTGGCCGAGGTCGCCGCGATCGTCGACGCCAAGGTCGCGGCCGCCTGATGACCAGGCCCTCGACACACCGGTTCGACGCCGCCGTCACCGGTCTGGGGATCGTCTCCCCGGCCGGTGTCGGCGTCCCGGGGAGCTGGGAGCGCGTCTGCTCCGGCACCCCCACCGCCACGACCGACCCGGCGCTCGCCGGTGTCCCGGTCGACTTCAGCTGCCGGGTCCCCGACTTCGACGCCGACGCCCTGATCGGCCGGCGCAAGGCCTGGCGCCTCGACCGCTTCGTCCAGCTCGCGATGGTCGCGGCCAAGGAGGCCCTGGAGGACGCCGGGCTCGACCCGGCCACCTGGGACGGCACCCGCGTCGGCGTCGTCCTCGGCAGCGCCGTCGGCGGCACCGCGACCTGGGAGCAGCAGCACCGCACGCTCCTCGACAAGGGAGCCGAGCAGGTCTCCGGGATGCTCATCCCCATGCTGATCACCAACATGGTGGCCGGCCAGCTCGCCATCGAGCACCGGGCGCTCGGCCCCAACCTGGTGGTCTCCACCGCCTGCGCCGCCTCGGCCACCGCCATCGGCACGGCCCGTGAACTGCTGCGCTCCGGCACCTGCGACGTGGTGATCACCGGCGGTACGGAGGCGTGCCTGACCCCCTCGATCATCTCGGGCTTCGCCCGGATGGGCGCCCTGTCCCGGCGCACCGAGGACCCGGCATCCGCCTCCCGGCCGTTCGACGTCGAACGCGACGGCTTCGTCGCCGCGGAGGGCGCCGGAATCCTCGTACTGGAGACGCCCGAGCACGCCGCCGCCCGCGGCGCCCGGGTACGCGCCAGGATCAGCGGCTACGGCGCGACCGCGGACGGCCACCACCCGACCGCGCCCGACCCCTCGGGGCAGGGCGTGGAACGGGCGCTGCGCGCGGCCCTCGCCGACGCCCACCTGGCGCCCGAGGACATCGACCACGTCAACGCCCACGGGACCTCCACCCCGCTCAACGACGCGGCCGAGGCCAAGGTGCTGCGGCGGCTGTTCGGCGACCGGCCGGCCGTGACCTCCACCAAGGGCGTCACCGGCCACGCGCTGGGCGCGGCCGGAGCGCTGGAGGCCGTCTTCACCGTCCTCGCGGTGGAGCAGCAACTGGTCCCGCCCACCGCCAACATGGTCAAGCAGGACCCCGAGGTGGAGCTGGACGTGGTCACGGAAGCACCGCGGGCCGTCCCCGTCCGGGCCGCCGTCTCCAACTCGTTCGGCTTCGGCGGCCAGAACGCCGTACTGGTGGTGACGCGCGCCTGAGCCGACCCCCCCGCCGCGCCGCACCCCCTCCCCGAGGACACCGAACCAGGAGTTCCGCACGCATGTCACCCAAGACCCAGGACCTCGCGGCGGCCATGGCCGCCGCCGAATTCCCCGCTGACGGGCAGGATCTGCGGATCTCGCCCAGTGCCAGTTTCGACGAACTGCTCAAGAAGGTACGAGCCGCCGGGCTCATGGACTACCGGCCCGGATACTTCGCCGTGAAGATCGTGCTCAACCTGGTCCTCACCGTCGCCGGCTGGACGGTCTTCGCCCTGCTCGGCAACTCGTGGTGGCAGCTCGCCGTCGCGGTCTTCCTGGCCTTCTGCTTCGTCCAGGCGGGGTTCATCGCCCACGACACCGGCCACAAGCAGGTCAGCCGCGCCCGCAAGACCCAGGACGTGCTCGGCTGGATCCACATGAACGTCCTGCTCGGTGTCAGCTACGGCTGGTGGGTCAACCACCACAACCGCCACCACAGCAACCCGAACAACCTCGACAAGGACCCGGACACCATGCGGCGCCAGGTGATCTTCGCGCCGTCGGAGTACGCCGCCAAGGCCCGCTCGCCCTTCCACCGCTTCGTCATCCGGCACCAGTCGGTGATGTTCTTCGTCCTGCTGGTGCAGGAGGCCTTCCGGATGCACAAGGCCGGCTTCTCGGCCGCCAAGGCCGGCCTGCTGCGCATACCCGCCATGGAACTCGGCCTGCTGCTCGTGCACTTCGCCGCGTATCTGACAGCCGTCTTCTACGTCCTCGACCCGGGCCTCGGCATCCTCTTCGTCCTGGTCAACCAGGCCGTCTTCGGTATCTACCTGGGTGCCGTCTTCGCCCCCAACCACAAGGGCATGGTCGTCCACCGCGACGACGTGGAGGTCGACTGGCTGCACCGCCAGGTGCTCACCTCGCGCAACATCTACTCGACCAGGTTCACGGACTTCATGTACGGCGGCCTGAACTACCAGATCGAGCACCACCTCTTCCCGTCCATGCCGCGGGTGAACCTGCGCCGCGCCCGCCCGCTGGTCATGGAGTACTGCAAGGAGCACGACGTCTCCTACCACGAGGTCTCGCAGGCCCGTTCGTACCTGGAAGTGGCCCAGCACCTGCGCGAGGTCAGCGTCACCACCCGGGCCAGGCTCGCGGAGGTCTTCCACACGATGGAGGCGCGTGCCTGACCCGGCCGGCGAGCCGGGCCGGGCCGACCGGCCCGGCGCGACACACGAGAACGGCGACGGCGGTGCGAGCCGACGCGCTGCCGCGGGCCCCTGACCCAGGGGCCCGCGTCCTGCGTTCGGCTACTTTCGCTCAGTTCCGCTCGACGACGGTGAGCGTGCCCTCGGCGGCGGTGCGTCCGGACTGCTCGACGGTGACCCGTACCTGGTGGTGGCGGTCCTGCGACTCCTCCGCGACGGCGCGGACCGTGCACGGGATGTGCAGTTCGACGTACCGCTCGTACCGCATGCTCAGCCCGACCGGGAGCACGTCCCGGGGCTGGAGCACATGGTGGGCCGCCTGGCGTACGGCCTCCGAAAGCAGCATGCCCGGCACGTGGTCCACGGGGTGGTCGAAGAGCACGGGGTGCGAGCGGTCCGCGCGCAGCAGGAACGTTCCCGCCTGGCCGCCCGGCGAGAGCACCACGTCCTGCGCGCGGTCGCGGTCCACCAGCGCCGCGTCGACGGGCGGCAGCAGGGCGAGGGAGGTGAGCGGCGACGGCACGGTGTCCTGCCGCGGCAGCTCGCCGAGCGCGCTGCGCACCCGCGCGTAGGCGTTCGGGTTGATGCAGCTGAGGCTTCCCCCGCCGGTGCCTATGACCACGCCGTCGCGGTGGAAGGTGATCTCGGTGCGCATCCCCGCGAACCTCGAACCGGTGCGGCGGACGGAGTGGCACCGGATGTGCAGGGTGACGTCGGCCGGCGTCCCTTCGAGGCGCAGCCCCTCCGGGGTGATCCGGAAGGACTTGTCCCCCATCAGGAACTGGTGGCCCGCCGGGACGCCGTACTCGGCGTGCGCGATGAGCAGCAGGGCCTGCCGCATGGTCTCGCCGACCAGCAGGGGATCGTGCCAGCCGCCGCCCACGGCGCCGTAGAAACCGTGTGCGCGAGGCCACTGCGCGTCGACGGAGAAGCTGTCGGGGCCCTCCGTCTGCCAGTGGGTGATCAGTACCTCGGCGATGGCGGCGCGATGGACGTAGGAACGAGGCACGGTGCGGGTGAAGCGCTGGATCGGGACCGCCTGCGGGATGGACGTGCCGTGGGTGAGGGTGGCGTCGGTCATCAACACGTGGTGACTCCTGCATCGGAGAGGAGTGGATGAAGTGTGTACCTTGCTTCACAAGTACAATACCTACCAACCGGTTTTTAGTCGGTAGGGATCACAGTCGGGGGCCCAGATGGCTGTGAAGTGCTGCCGACGTGAGGGGCAGGGTAAGCCAAGTGGTCGTACAGGAGCGGGCGTTGCGGACACGCCGGGCGATTCTGGAAGCCGCATCGATCGTCTTCGAGAAGCGGGGCTTCGCCGCGGCGCCCCTCTCGGAGATCATCGCTGTCTCGGGCGCCACCAAGGGGGCGCTCTACTTCCACTTCTCGTCGAAGGAGGAGCTGGCCCGCGGGGTGATCGAGGCGCAGTTCTCGGCCCTGGCGGAGCTGCAACTGGAGGGCTCCCCCCTCCAGCAGGCGATCGACTCCACGCACGCGGTCGCCCACGCGCTCCAGCACGTCCCCCTGGTACGCGCCGGAATACGGCTGGTCATCGAACAGGGGTCGTTCACCGAGCCGGACCCGGAGCCCTATCTGCGCTGGGTCGAGCCGGCCCAGGCCCTGCTGGAAGAGGCCCGTACGGAAGGGGAGTTGCGCCCCGAGGTGGACGTACGGGCCGTGGCCCAGCTCATCGTCGCGCTCTTCACGGGAACGCAGCTGATGGCCCAGGTACTCACCCAGCGGGAGGACCTGAGCGAGCGGATCACCGCCTTCTGGCAGGTGGTGCTGCCGGGCCTGGCCACGCCGGAGGCGCTGCCCAGCCTGAAGCCGGAGGGCGGGATGAAGTTCCCCGACGGCCCGGAAGCGCCTGGTTCCGCGGACTGACGAGGTGACGATCGCCCGGCGGTGCGCCGCCGGGCGGTGTCGCCCGGCGGTCTCGGCCGGCGGAGTCCCCCGGCAGCGTCGTCCGGTGTGCCTCAGCGTGTCTGAGGGCTCGGGTCCGCGAGCCGTATCCCGGGGGAGCCCTCCGGGTGGAGGGTCGCGGCGCGCTCCGGCGTGACGAGCCCCGGCAGGATCACCCGCCACATCGCGGTCGTCATGTGCGGCCGCAGCAGCCTGCCCTCCCGTCCGGCGAGCAGTTCGGCGCCGGCGACCGTGGACATGACGAGCGCGGCGACGGCGTGGGCGCTGACGCCCTCCCTGAACTCCCGGCGGACGGAGGCCGATTCAAGGAGCAGTCGCACGGTGCTCGCCCAGGTGAGCCGGTAGGCACGCGCCTGGGGCGCCGGACAGTGGGGCTCCAGACAGAGCTGGATGCAGGCCCGGGTCACGGCGTCCCGGTTGAACTGCCGTACGACCAGATGGGTCGTGTCGATCAGGCTCTGCAGCGACGAGGCCTCGGGGCCGGCGGCCCGGGTCGCGAGCGCGATCTGGCGGAGCGAGTCGTGCGCCTCGTCGAAGAGGGCGGCGGCGATGTCGCGTTTCGACGGGAAGTGGAAGTAGACCGCACCCTTCGTCGTACCCGCTGTCGCGGAGATGCCGTCGATGCTGGTCGCCGTGTACCCGTTGCGTTCGATCATCGTGGCGGCCGTGTCGAGGATCAGTCGACGTGTACGCATCGCCCGCTGCTGCTTGGCCATCAGGCCCCCTGGTCAGAGGTATGGGTTCGATTGAGCGTCTGGTCAGGACGTCATTCGGGAGGGCGGCCAGGATACTAAAAACCGACCGTGCGGTATCCCGTGGAGCGTAATGCGTCACCTTTCCGGAGGCCAATCATCAGGGTCATGTCAGGGGCTTCCGGCATCCTGGCGAGGTCTGCCTCACAGGGAGCTCGAATGAGAACAAGAAAGGCCCGGCTGTGGGCCTGGCTGCCCGTATTCGCCATGGCCGGTGCATGGGGAATCGTCGGAAGCGCCCCCGCTGTCTCCGCCGAACCCGGCTGTGAAATCCGAGAGAACTCGCCGCACGCCGACTGGGGAGGAATGTCTTTCCCCATCGACCTCTACTGCACCAACACGGTCGGAGATGTGACCTCCCAGTCCTTCTTCGGATCCCCGGTCACCGGGAGGATGACGAAGACCACGAGCTGGTTCGCCTGCTGGAAGCTCGGAGCTCCGCACGCCGGGAAGAACAGCGTCTGGTACTACACCAAGGGCGACGTGGTCGTGAACAACCCGGGCCAGCAGGCCTGGGGTTATATGCCGGCGAATGCGCTCGGCACCACCAAGGCGCCCTTCCCGGGGCTGCGAAAGTGCACTTGGGGATAGGGGCCCTTACACATGCGTGCAACCAATGACAACAGCCGGCCGGAGGGCGTGTCCCGCCTCGGTCGTCTCGGCCGTTTCGGCCGTACCGCCCGCGGTCTGACCGTGGCGGCCCTCGCCCTTCCCCTGCTGACGAGCGGTCTGAACACGGGCACCGCCCACGCCGCCACCTGCGTGCTGGAGGAGAACATTCTCCAGCAGGACAAGCTGGGCAATGTCTTCCGCACCGACGTCAAGTGCGAGAACATCGCCGGAAACGTTTACGGGCGCGCGTCCTACGACAGCCCGCTCACCGGAAAGAAGACCTCCACGCTGAGCACCTTCGTGTGCTGGACGCGAGGCCAGGCGCATTCCGGTGGAAACACCGTCTGGTACTACACGAAGGGCGACTCGGCGGTTGCCCCCTTCGAGGCCTTCGAGGGCTGGGGAGCCATGGAGTCCAACAAACTCCTGACCCCCGCAGGAATGCAGCATCCCTTCCCGGGGCTTCCCCGCTGCCCGTGGTACTGACAGATCCGGAGAAGTTTCGATGTTGACGAGGAATGACACAGGGCGGGGGCGCGGTCGTAGGTCCGTGCTCGCCGTCAGCCTGCTCGTGACCCTTTCCACCCTGGGAACAGGGCTGGGAATAGCCGCGACGGACCCCGGCCCGGACTCCGGTGAGGGGGGCGGAGGCGTCGAGGTGTCGGCGATGGCGAAGGCGAAATCCTCCGGAAAGCCGGTGGAGATGGTCGAGCGTCGGACCGAGACCACCGAGGTCCACGCGAATCCGTCCGGCACGCTGACCGTGACGACGCACCTGTCGCCGGTACGGGTACGTCAGGGCGGCAAGTGGGTCGGGATCGACACCGATCTGGTGGCCGGGAAGAACGGCGTGGTGCCCAAGGCCGCGGCGGCGGGCATCGAGCTCTCCGACGGCGGAACGGGTCCGCTGGTCCGGCTCAACGACGACACGCATGTGCTGGAGTACAGCTGGCCGGGCAAGCTGCCCAAGCCGACGCTGGCCGGCCCGGTGGCGACGTACCCCGAGGTGCTGCCCGGAATCGACCTCCAGGTCGAGGTCGACGCGAACGGCTTCCAGCAGCTGCTGGTGGTCAAGAACGCCAAGGCCGCCAAGAACCCGAAGCTGAAGAAGCTCACGTACGGCATCAAGACGAACGGCCTGAAGCTGACCGCCGACGAGAAGCAGGGTCTGCAGGCGACCGTCGACGAGAAGCAGGCTCAGAAGGCGACTGCCGACGAGAACCAGGGCCTGAAGGCGACCGGTGACGAGGACCGCACGCCGTTCTCCGGGCCGACGCCCCTGATGTGGGACAGCGGCAAGGGCGCGAAGAAGAAGCAGGTGGTCATGGAGACCGCCGTCGCGGGCGAGAGCCTCACGGTCGTCCCCGACCAGAAGCTGCTGACCGACGCGGGCACCACCTACCCGGTCTACGTGGACCCGTCGTTCACCACGGGGGTGGCGGGCGCACACGTGGTGATCCCCACCCACCCCGACTACCACGCCTGGGACCCGAGCCGGATCAGGGTGGGGGCTTACTGGTCCGCTCACCTCAACCGGTACGTGCCCAACCGTTCGTTCTTCCAGGTGGACGTTCCGTACCTGGCCTGGCGCAAGGTGCTGAGCGCGTCATTGACCCTGAAGGACGGCACGGACTGGGCGGGGAACTGTTCCCTCGCCCCCGTGGACCTGTGGGAGACGGGTCGCGCCGGTGCCACGACGACGTGGAACAACCAGCCCGCGTGGAAGACGAAGCTCGCCTCCTATTCCTGCCCCAAGGGCACGATGACCTTCAACACGACGAGTGCGGCACAGGCCGCCGCGTCGAACGGCACGAACCTGGTGGATCTGGGCATGCGGATCTCCGGCACCGCCGAGGACGCCCAGCTGGACAACCAGCGGCCGTTCCTGACGGCCGACGCGAAGTTCACCGCCGAGCTCGCGGCGGACGGCTCGTGCTTCCCGAACAAGGATGTCCGGTACACGGACCCCGACGGCAGGACGTTCACCGAGGAGGTGACCTGCCAGAACCTGGCATCCGATCTGAAGGTCGAACCGTTCACCACGGCGCAGTCGACCGGGCAGCTGCTTGCGGGCAAGCACGGGTTCGTGTGCTGGCGCAGCGGTGACATGAACGCCGCGGGAAACCGCATCTGGTACTACGTCAAGGGCGACACGGCCTCGGGCTGGACCCGTTGGCAGGGCTGGGGCTTCGTGCCGGCTGACAAGATCCCCGACATCGTCTCGCACCCCTATCCCGGACTGCCGGCCTGCGACGCCCACAAGGTCACCCCCGGCATCACTCCGCCGCAGGACTTCAACTCCGACGGCCTGTCCGACATCGTGGCCCTCCAGACGGACGGCAACCTGGCCCTCTATCCGGGCAACGGCAACGGCACCGTCGGGAGCAAGCGGATGCTGTGGACCGACGGCCGCGGCAGCAAGTACGCCAGCATCTTCACCGGCGACTTCGACACGGACGGGATCGGTGACATCGGGGCCTTCGACGGCATCTATCTGTGGTGGTGGCCCGGAGACGGCAGCAGCGGGGTCGCCATGACGGTCAAACCCATGATCGACCACAAGTACAACAGCCAGTTCGGCATCAATCCGGGCGTCCACGAGCCGTGTCGGGTCGCTTTCGCCGCCGACTTCAACGGCGACGGGAAGACGGACGTCGCGGCGGCCTGCGGCCAGGGCTCGGAACAGGGCAACTACAACGACGACTCCATCTGGTGGTGGCCTGGCGACGGGGACGGCGGGTTCAACGCCACCCTGGGCGCGAGCCTCGGCTACGAGTACCTCTACGCAGGGCGCTCGGAGACCCAGTTCACCACGCTGGACATCACCGGTGACGGCCGCATGGACATCGCGAGGATGGCCTCCGCGGCGGTCCTGGAGTTGAACCCGGGCCCCCTCGCGAGCAACTCCTCCTACGGCTCGGGCACCACGCAGGCCTGGCCGCCGAACGGCTTCGGCGCGGTCACCAAGATGTTCGCCGGTGACTTCAACCGCGACCGCTACGGCGACATCGCGAGCGTCGACGCCAGCGGCCAGCTGTGGTGGTGGCCCGGCAAGGGCAACGGCACCTTCGGCACCCCGGCGAAGATGTCGACCGCCACCGACTGGGGGACCTTCAAGGACATCATGTGATCCAGCGGTGACACCGGGGCCGGGCATCCGCCGCGAGGCGGATGCCCGGCCTCTCCGTGTGCGGCCCCCTCTCGTCCGCCGTACGCGTCCCCCGTCTGGGTTTCTTGACGCGTACCCGTCATAATCCGGGGCTTCCCGAACACCCGGGCGGGCCTCGTCGAAGCCCTGCTCCGGCACAACTAGGCCGCCCGCGCCGCCTTCTCGCCGTGCACGGCCGGCCGCCGTGGGCTCGCTGTGGTGCGTCATCACCCCGGAGGCAGATCATCAGGGGCATGTCAGGGGCGTCCGGCATCCTGACGAGGGGAGCGTGGTACTGACAGATCCGGAGAAGTTTCGATGTTGACGAGGAATGACACAGGGCGGGGGCGCAGTCGCAGATCCGTGCTCGCCCTGAGCGTGCTCGTGGCTCTTTCCACCCTGGGAACAGGGCTGGGAATAGCCGCGGCGGTCCCCGAACCGGATTCCGGTGAGGCGGCCGGAGGCATCGAGGTGTCGGCGCTGGCGAAGGCGAAGTCCTCCGGGGATCCGGTGGAGATCGTGGAGCAGCGCACCGAGACGTCCGAGGTGTACGCGAATCCGTCCGGCACGTTGACGGTGACGACGCACCTGAAGCCGGTACGGACACGTCTGGGCGGCAAGTGGGTCGGGATCGACACCGATCTGGTGGCCGGGAAGAACGGCGTGGTGCCCAAGGCCGCGGCGGCGGGCATCGAGCTCTCCGACGGCGGAACGGGTCCGCTGGTCCGGCTCAACGACGACACGCATGTGCTGGAGTACAGCTGGCCGGGCAAGCTGCCCAAGCCGACGCTGGCCGGCTCGGTGGCGACGTACCCCGAGGTGCTGCCCGGGATCGACCTCCGGGTCGAGGTCGACGCGAAGGGGTTCCAGCAGCTGCTGGTCGTCAAGGACGCCAAGGCCGCCAAGAACCCGAAGCTGAAGAAGCTCACGTACGGCGTCACGTCGAACGGGCTGAAGCTGACCGCCGACGAGAAGCAGGGCCTGAGGGCGGCCGACGGCAAGGGCCGTACGCGGTTCTCCGGGCCGGCGCCGCAGATGTGGGACAGCGGCAAGGGCGGCAAGAGGAAGCAGGTGGTCATGGAGACCGCCGTCGCGGGCGAGAGCCTCACGGTCGTCCCCGACCAGAAGCTGCTGACCGACGCGGGCACCACCTACCCGGTCTACGTGGACCCGACGTTCACCACGGGCATGTCGGGCGCACACAATGTGTTCGACTCCCACCCCGACTACCACGCCTGGAACGCGGACTGGATGAGGATGGGGGCCCACTGGACCGTCCATCTCAACAAGTACGTGCGCAACCGCGCGTTCTTCCAGGTGGACGTTCCCTACCTGGCCTGGCGTCAGGTGGTGAAGGCGTCGCTGACCCTGCAGGACCGCTCGGATTGGGCGGGGAACTGTTCCCTCGCCCCCGTGGACCTGTGGGAGACGGGTCGCGCCGGTGGCACGACGACGTGGAACAACCAGCCCGCGTGGAAGACGAAGCTGGGCTCCTACTCCTGCCCCAAGGGCACGATGACCTTCGACACGACGAGTGCGGCGCAGGCCGCCGCGACGAGTGGCACGAGTCTCGTGGACATGGGCATGCGGATCTCCGGCACCGCAGAAGACGCGCAGGCGAACAACGAGCGGCACTTCCCGACGGTCAACGCGAAGTTCACCGCCGAGCTCATGGCGGACGGCTCGTGCTTCCCGAACAAGGATGTTCGCTACACGGACCCCGACAGCAGGTCGTTCACCGAGGAGGTGACCTGCAAGAACCTGGCATCCGTCGTGAAGGTCGAGCCGTTCACCACGTCGCAGACGACCGGCCAGCTGCTGGCGGGCACGCACGGCTTCGTGTGCTGGCGCAGCGGTGACATGAACGCCGCGGGAAACCGCATCTGGTACTACGTCAAGGGCGACACGGCCTCGGGCTGGACCCGTTGGCAGGGCTGGGGCTTCGTGCCGGCTGACAAGATCCCCGACATCGTCTCGCACCCCTATCCCGGACTGCCGGCCTGCGACGCCCACAAGGTCGCCCCCGGCATCACTCCGCCGCAGGACTTCAACTCCGACGGCCTGTCCGACATCGTGGCCCTCCAGACGGACGGCAACCTGGCCCTCTTCCCGGGCAACGGCAACGGCACCGTCGGGAGCAAGCGGATGCTGTGGACCGACGGCCGCGGCAGCAAGTACGCCAGCATCTTCACCGGCGACTTCAACATGGATGGGATCGGTGACATCGGGGGCTTCGAGAACGCCCGTGTCTGGTGGTGGCCCGGCGACGGCAGCAGCGGGGTCAGTCAGACGGCTCAACCGCTGATAGACCACAAGTACGGGGGCCAGTTCGCCATCGACCCGGGGATCCACGAGCCGTGTCGGGTCGCTTTCGCCGCCGACTTCAACGGCGACGGGAAGACGGACGTCGCGGCGGCCTGCGGCCAGGGCTCGGAACAGGGCAACTACAACGACGACTCCATCTGGTGGTGGCCCGGCGACGGAGACGGCGGGATCAACGCCACCCTGGGTGGGAGTATCGGCCACGAGTATGTCTACGCGAGCCGTACGGAGACCGAGTTCTCCACGCTGGACATCACCGGTGACGGCCGCATGGACGTCGCGAGGATGGCCTCTCCGACGGTCCTGGAGTTGAACCCGGGCCCCCTCGCACCCAACTCCTCCTACGCCTCGGGTGCCAGGCAGGCCTGGGCGCCGAACGGCTTCGGCACGGTCACCAAGGTGTTCGCCGGTGCCTTCAATGGCGACCGCTACGGCGACATGGCCGGTGTCGACAGCAGTGGCCAGCTGTGGCAGTGGCCCGGCAAGGGCGACGGCACCTTCGGCGCCCCGGTGAAGATGTCGACGACCACCGACTGGGGGGCCTACAGGGACCTCATGTGATCCGGCGATGACAGCGGGGCCGGGCATCCGCAGCGACGTGGATGCCCGGCCTCTCGCTCTGGCGGGATTTGACGCGTACCCGTCATAATCCGGGTCATGGACCGACGAAGCCTTCTCGCGGGCGCCGCGGCGACCACCGCCACCCTCCTCCTCGGAACCGCGCCCGCCCGGGCGCGCACCCGGACCCTCGGGCCGCAGGACTGGATGGCCGGCCACGGCGACCCCACCCCGCTCCAGAAGCTCACCATCCCCGGCACCCACGACTCCGGCGCCCGCTACGGCGGCCCCTGGAGCGCCTGCCAGAACACGACCATCGCCCAGCAGCTGGCGAGCGGCATCCGCTTCCTGGACATCCGGTGCCGGGTGACCGGCGGATCCTTCGCGATCCACCACGGCGCCTCCTACCAGAACATGATGTTCGGGGACGTCCTCGTCGCCTGCCGCGACTTCCTCGCCGTACACCCCTCCGAGACCGTCCTCATGCGGGTCAAGCAGGAGTACTCCCAGGAGTCCGACGCCACCTTCCGCGCGGTCTTCGACGACTACCTCGACGTACGCGGCTGGCGCTCCCTCTTCCGCATCGGGGACCGGCTGCCCCTCCTCGGCGAGGCCCGCGGCCGGGTCGTCCTCTTCGCCGACAACGGCGGGTTGCCGGGCCTGCGGTGGGGCGACGGCTCCGTCTTCGCGACCCAGGACGACTGGAACGCGCTGCCCGACGCCAAGTACCCCAAGATCGAGGCCCACTTCCGTGCAGCCGTCGCACAGCCCGGCCGGCTCTACGTGAACTTCGTCAGCACCTCCGCCTCGCTGCCGCCCCGCTGGAACTCCGACCGCCTCAACCCGCGCGTGCACGGCTTCCTCGACGGCGCCGAGATGTCCGGCCGCACGGGGCTCGGGATCGTCCCCATGGACTTCCCGAACACCCGGACGGGTCTCGTCGAAGCCCTACTCCGGCACAACTAGGCCGCTGCCCCTTCGGTATCCCGGCAGGGGCCGTGCGTCATCACCCCGGAGGCGGATCATCAGGGTCATGTCAGGGGCTTCCGGCATCCTGACGAGGGGAGTGCGGTACTGACAGATCCGGAGAAGTTTCGATGTTGACGAGGAATGACGCAGGGCGGGGGCGTAGTCGTAAGTCCGTGCTCGCCCTGAGCCTGCTCGTGGTTCTTTCCACTCTGGGGACGGGGTTGGGAATTGCGGCGGCGGTCCCCGAACCGGATTCCGGTGAGGCGGCCGGAGGCATCGAGGTGTCGGCGCTGGCGAAGGCGAAGTCCTCCGGGGGTCCGGTGGAGATCGTGGAGCAGCGCACCGAGACGTCCGAGGTGTTCGCGAATCCGTCCGGCACGTTGACGGTGACGACGCATCTGAAGCCCGTGCGGACACGTCTGGGTGGCAAGTGGGTGGCGATCGACACCGATCTGGTGGCCGGGAAGAACGGCGTGAGGCCCAGGGCCGCGGCGGCGGGCATCGAGCTCTCCGACGGTGGGACGGGTCCGCTGGTCCGGCTCAATGACGATACGCATGTGCTGGAGTACAGCTGGCCGGGCAAGCTGCCCAAGCCGACGCTGGCCGGTTCGGTGGCGACGTATGCCGAGGTGCTGCCCGGGATCGACCTCCGGGTCGAGGTGGACGCGAAGGGGTTCCAGCAGCTGCTGGTCGTGAAGGACGCCAAGGCTGCGAAGAACCCGAAGCTGAAGAAGCTGACGTACGGCGTCACGTCGAACGGGCTGAAGCTGACCGCCGACGAGAAGCAGGGCTTGAGGGCGGCCGACGGCAAGGGCCGTACGCGGTTCTCCGGGCCGGCGCCGTTGATGTGGGACAGCGGTAAGGGTGGCAAGAGGAAGCAGGCGGTCATGGAGACCGCGGTCGCGGGCGAGAGCCTCTCGGTCGTCCCCGACCAGACGGTGCTGACCGGTCCCGGGACCACCTATCCGGTGTACGTGGACCCGACGTTCAGCGCGGAGCTGCCCGGCGGATACGCGGTGCACGAGTTCTCCCCCACGTGGCACCACTGGGATCCGGACCGCCTCTGGATGGGGACCTACAAGGACTCCAACGGCAAGTTCTCGCGTACGCGCTCGTTCTTCCAGGTGAACGTTCCCTACCTGGCCGGGCGCCAGGTGCTGAACGCGACGCTGTCCCTCAGGGACCTGACGGGGGATACCACCGACTGTTCCGTCGCTCCTGTCGAACTGTGGGAGACGGGCCGCGCCGGTGCCACGACGACGTGGAACAACCAGCCGGTGTGGAAGACGAAGAACTCCACCTACTCCTGCCCCAAGGGCACGCTGACCCTGGGCGCGACGAGCGCGGCGAAGGCTGCCGCGGCGAGTGGCACGAACCTCGTGGACCTGGGCGTACGGACCACCCTCGCCGCCGAGGGTGCCAAGGTCGACAGCACCCGGCAGTTCCTGACGGCGTACGCGAAGTTCACCGTGGAGATCGCGAACAACGGCGAGTGCTTCCTGGTCACGGACGTGAGCTACACGGACCCCGACGGCAGGTCGTTCACCAAGGAGATGAACTGCGAGAGCCTGGCCTCCGACGTGAAAATCGAGCCGTTCACCACGTCGCAGACGACCGGGCAGCTTCTTGCGGGCACGCACGGCTTCGTGTGCTGGCGCAGCGGTGACATGAACGGCGCGGGAAACCGCATCTGGTACTACGTCAAGGGCGACACGGCGTCGGGCTGGACCAACTGGCAGGGCTGGGGCTTCGTACCGGCCGACAAGATCACCGGCGTGGGCGCGGAACCCTACCCCGGGCTGCCGGCCTGCGACGTCCATAGCGTCACCCCCGGTATCACCCCGCCGCAGGACTTCAACTCCGACGGTGTGTCCGATGTCCTGGCCCTCCAGACGGACGGCAACCTCGCCCTCTTCCCGGGCAACGGCAACGGCACCCTCGGGAACAAGCGGATGCTGTGGACCGACGGCCGCGGCAGCGCGTACGTCAGCGTCTTCGCCGGCGATTTCAACGGGGACGGGTTCGGCGACGTCGGGGCCTTCGACGGCATCTATGTGTGGTGGTGGGCGGGAGACGGCGACAGCGGGGTCGGCGCGACGGCTCAACCGCTGATGGACAACCGGTACAAGAGGCAGGCCGCCTTCAACCCCGGCGTCCACAATCCGTGTCGGGTCGCCTTCGCCTCCGACTTCAACGGCGACGGAAAGACGGACATCGCGGCTGCCTGCGGCCAGGGCTCGGAACAGGGCAACTACGACGACGACAGCATCTTCTGGTATCCCGGCGACGGGGACGGCGGGATCAACTCCACCCTCACCGTGAGTTACGGCTACGAGTACATCTACGCATCGCGCACGGAGACCGAGTTCTCCGCACTGGACGTGACCGGTGACGGTCGTATGGACATCGCGAAGATGCCCCACCCGACGGCCTTGGAGCTGCACCCGGGCCCCTCCGCGCCCGACGCCCGCTGGACCCAGGGCGTCAGGCAGACCTGGGCTCCGAACGGCTTCGGAACGGTCACCAAGGTGTTCGCCGGTGACTTCAACAGCGACCGCTACGGCGACATGGCCGGTGTCGACAGCAGTGGCCAGCTGTGGCAGTGGCCCGGCAAGGGCGACGGCAGCTTCGGCACTCCGGCGAAGATGTCGACGATCGCCGACTGGGGGGCCTACAAGGACATCCTGTGATCCAGCGATGACACCGGGGCCGGGCATCCGCAGCGACGCGGATGCCCGGCCCCTCGCTCTGGCGGGACGTGACGCGTGCCCGTCATGCTTCCGGGCGCCCCCGGCGTCAGGCGCCCCGGTCACCCCTCCGGCGGCGGCGTCGGCGCCCCCGGCAGTCGGACCGTCGCCACCGTGCCGCCGCCCTCCGCCGGGGTGAGGGTGATCGTGCCGCCCGCGTGGTGGACCGTACGGGCCACGATCGACAGACCGAGGCCCGAGCCCGGGAGGCTGCGGGCCGAGGGGGAGCGCCAGAAGCGGTCGAAGACGTGCGGGAGCTCGTCCGGGGCGATGCCGGGGCCCTGGTCGCGGACGGTCAGTTCGCCGCGCATCAGGGTGACCTCGACCGTGCCCCGGGGCGGCGAGAACTTCACCGCGTTGTCCAGGACGTTCATCAGGGCCCGCTCGAGGGCGGCCGGTTCCGCCCGTACGTACCAGGGCGCCAGGTCCGTGACCAGGGTCAGCCCGGGGCCGCGCAGCCGCGCCCGGTCCAGGGCCGCCCGCAGGATCGTGTGCAGCGGCACCACCTCCAGGGGACCCGGCTGCGCCGCGTCCGGGCGGGCCAGCTCCTGGAGGTCGCCGATCAGCGCCGCCAGCTCCGTCATCTGCGCCTTCACCGAGGCCATCAGGGCCCGCCGGTCCTCCGGCGGGATCGCCCGGCCCGTCTCCTCGCTGCGCGCGAGCAGTTCGACGTTCGTACGGAGCGAGGTGAGCGGGGTACGCAGCTCATGGCCCGCGTCCGCGATCAGCTGCGCCTGCCGGTCGCGGGAGATCGCGAGCGCCGCCGTCATCGCGTTGAACGAACGGGACAGGCGGGCGATCTCGTCCTCGCCGTCCACCGGGATGCGCACGGTCAGGTCCTCCGTCGCGGCGACGTGCTCGACCGCCCCGGTCAGCCGGTTCACCGGTTCGAGTCCGGTCCGCGCCACCCACAGTCCGGCCGCGCCCGCGCCGACCACGCCGATCCCGGAGACCAGGAGCAGCACCCAGCGCAGGGTGGACATCGAGTTGTCGATCTCGGCGAGCGGCCGGGCGACCGACACGGCGAGCCCGATCGGGCCCTCCTGCGGATAGGTGTAGACCCGCATCTCCCGGCCGGTGGCGTCCTTCACCGTGTGCAGGGCGTACCGGAGGCGTCCCTGCGCCACCGCGAGATCGTCGTTCTCCGCCGGGATCGCGGCCTTGCCCGAGGTGCACACGCTGCCGTTGGCGAGGATCACCTGGACCGTGAACGAGCCCGCCACCGGCGGCGGTGTGCCGCCCTGCCGGCAGAGCAGGAGCAGGCCCTGCACCCCGGACGGGTCGAGCCGGGTGCTGCGCAGCGAGGAGTCCAGCTCCGCCTCCAACTGCGCCCGCGTCACGAACCAGCAGGCCAGCGACACCGCCGCCACCGCCACGGCGACCGCCGTCGCCGTCAGGAGCGCCAGCCGGGACCGCAGCGGCCGTGACCGGAACCAGGTGAGGGGACTCCTCACTCCCCGCCTCCCCCTCCGCGCAGCGCGTACCCCACGCCCCGCACGGTGTGCACGAGGCGCGGCTCGCCGCCCGCCTCCGTCTTGCGCCGCAGATACATCACGTACACGTCGAGCGAGTTCGAACTCGGCTCGAAGTCGAAGCCCCACACCGCCTTGAGGATCTGCTCCCGGGTCAGCACCTGCCGGGGGTGCGCCAGGAACATCTCCAGGAGGGTGAACTCGGTCCGCGTCAGCTCGACCGTCCGCCCGCCCCGGGTCACCTCGCGCGTGGCCAGGTCCATCCGCAGGTCCTCGAAGGCGAGGACGTCGGTGTCGGCGGCGGCGCCGGCCGTCGCCGAGGCGTACGAGCTGCGCCGGAGCAGCGCCCTGATCCGGGCGAACAGCTCGTCCAGCTCGAAGGGCTTCACCAGGTAGTCGTCCGCGCCCGCGTCGAGCCCGGTGACCCGGTCGCCGACCGTGTCGCGGGCGGTGAGCATCAGGATGGGCACGGTCGAGCCGGAGGCCCTGATCCGGCGGGCCGCCGTCAGTCCGTCCATGCGGGGCATCTGGACGTCGAGGACGACGAGATCGGGGGCGTACGACTCCATCCGGGTGAGCGCGTCCAGGCCGTCGACGGCGTCCTCGGTCCCGTACCCCTCGAAGGCGAGGCTGCGGCGCAGGGCCTCCCGTACGGCGGGCTCGTCGTCGACGATGAGGATGCGCTCGGCCTCGCTGTGCTGTCCCGTCATGGGCTCAGCGTCGCACGAGGCCCGCTCGCCGGTCAGTTCCCGCCGCCCGCGCGCAGGCTGTCCAGGTCGGCCTTCAGGGTGTCGACCGGAATGGCGAATCCGAGGCCGACGCTTCCGGCGGTGGAACCGTTCGAAGAACTGGGCGCGTACATGGCCGAATTGATTCCGATGATCTCGCCGTTCATATTGATCAGCGCGCCGCCGGAATTCCCCGGATTGAGCGAGGCGTCGGTCTGGATCGCCTTGTACGTGGTCTTCGACGAGCCGGTGTCGCCGTTGAACTGCTGTCCGCCGAATTCGAACGGCCAGCCCTGCCGGGGGTCGTACTGCTGCCCCTGGCCCTGCCCCTGGCTCTCCTCGTCCTTCGCCACGGTCACGTCCCGGTCGAGCGCGGAGACGATGCCGCTGGTGACGGTCCCGGTCAGGCCCTCGGGGGAGCCGATCGCCACGACCTGGTCGCCGACCCGCACCGTGGAGGAGTCGCCGAGCGTGGCGGCCTTGAGGCCGGAGGCGCCCTTCAGCTTGATGAGGGCCAGGTCCTTGGCGGGGTCCGTGCCGACGACCTCGGCGGCGTAGGACGTGCCGTCGCTGAGCCGCACGCTGATCTCGGACGCGCCGGAGATCACGTGGTTGTTGGTGACGATCTCGCCGTCGGCGGTGATGATCACGCCCGAGCCGGTGGACTTGCCGGAGTTCGAGGCGGCGGAGATCTCGACGATGGAGGGGGAGACAGCGTCCGCGACGCCGGCGACCGTGCCCGTGCTGCTCGCGGAGACGTTGGTGCCGCTGACGTTCGAGGAGGCGGTGGCGACCGGGGTGCCGGAGGCCAGCTCGCCGACGAGGGTCGCGGTGCCGCCGCCGACCGCCGCGGCCGCGATGGCCACGGCCGCGACGAGGCCGACACCGCGTTTGGCGCGGCGGCGGGAAGGGGCGGGAGCGGTGACTCCGGGTGCCGCGTGCTCGTACGCCCGCGGCGGGTCGTACGGCGGCCTCGGCGGGTAGTACGGCTGCGGCTGCTGCTCCTGGAAGTCCGTCATGGGTACGACTCTCGGAGCCGTACATGAGAACCGTCTGAGGAGCGGCTGAGAAGCCCGACAGAACCCCGTATGCCCCATATAAAGGAGCCCCGGGGGAGGATCAGCCGTCGCAGCCGCAGGAGCGGCGGACCACCAGGGCCGACGGGAAGAGCTTCACGCGTTCGCGGCGCGAGCCCGCGACCCGGAGCGAGTCGTCGAGGACGAGGTCCACCGCCGCCCGGGCCATCGCCGGCCGGTCCGAGGAGACCGTCGTCAGCGGCGGGTCGGTGAGCGCCGCTTCCTTCACGTCGTCGAAGCCGGCGACCGCCAGCTCCGTCGGCACCTCGATGCGCAGCTCGCGCGCCGCTCGGAGCACACCGAAGGCCTGGTCGTCGGTGGAGCAGAAGATGGCCGGCGGCCTGTCCGGGCCGGAGAGCAGCTTCAGGGCCACCTGGTAGGCGTCGTAGCGGTTGTACGGGGCCTGGAAGAGCCGGCCCTCGATCGAGAGGCCCGCCTCCAGCATGGCCCGCCGCCAGCCCTCCTCGTGGTCGGCGACCGGGTCGCCGACGGCCGGGGTGTTCGGCACGCCGCCGAGGCACGCCACGTACGGGTGACCGTGCTCCAGGAGGTGCCGGGTGGCGAGCTGGGCGCCGCCGATGTCGTCGGTCACGACGGCCACGTCGTCGATCGCCTCGGGCCGCTCGTGGAGCAGCACCACGCGCGCGTCCCAGGCCTCGATCTCGCTCGCGGCCTGCTCGCTCATGCCCTGGCTGACCAGGATCAGACCGGAGACCCGCATGCCGAGGAAGGCACGCAGGTAGTGGACCTCGCGCTCGGTCCGGTAGTCGGAGTTGCCGACGAGCACCATCTTCCCGCGCTCGGCGGCGGCCTGTTCGACCGCGTGCGCCATCTCCGCGAAGAACGGCTGGCGCGCGTCGGGGACGATCATGCCTATGAGATCCGTGCGCCGGGACGCCATCGCCTGGGCGACCCGGTCGGGGCGGTAGCCCAGTTCCTTGATCGCGGCGAGGACACGCTCGCGCGTGGCCGGGGCGACCGGCCGGGGTCCGTTGTTGATGACGTAGCTCACGACCGCGGTCGAAGTACCTGCCAGTCGAGCTACGTCATCCCGCGTCACCTTGGCCACGCGCGGCAGTCTACGCGGGGGGACCTACCTACCGGCAGGTCGCACTGTGGCGTCCGCCACGTTCCTGTCCTCCGAGGGGGTGATGTCCGTCGTGGCGCCCTTGACGTGGGAGCTCGCGCGGGACTCCGCCTTCGCGCGGGCCTCGTCCTTCACGCGGGCGTCCTCCGCCTTGGCGCGCGCCTCCTCGGCCGCCCGCTCGACCTTCTCCGGGGTGACGAAGCGGTAGCCGACGTTGCGGACGGTGCCGATGAGCGACTCGTGCTCGGGGCCCAGCTTGGCCCGCAGCCGCCGTACGTGGACGTCGACCGTCCGGGTGCCGCCGAAGTAGTCGTACCCCCACACCTCCTGGAGGAGCTGCGCGCGCGTGAAGACGCGGCCCGGGTGCTGGGCGAGGTATTTGAGGAGCTCGAACTCCTTGAAGGTCAGGTCCAGGACCCGGCCCTTGAGCTTCGCGCTGTACGTCGCCTCGTCGACCGACAGGTCGCCGTTGCGGATCTCCATGGGGGAGTCGTCGGCGACGATCTGCTGCCGGCCCATCGCGAGCCGGAGGCGTGCCTCGACCTCGGCCGGGCCCGCGGTGTCGAGGAGGACGTCGTCGATGCCCCAGTCGGCGGTGACGGCCGCGAGACCGCCCTCGGTGACGACGAGGATCAGCGGACAGCCGGGCCCGGTGGACCGCAGCAGCTGGCAGAGCGAACGCACCTGCGGGAGGTCCCGCCTGCCGTCCACCAGGATCACGTCCGCGCCGGGGGTGTCCACGAGGGCGGGGCCCTCGGCCGGGGCGACCCGGACGTTGTGCAGCAGCAGGCCGAGTGCGGGAAGCACCTCGGTCGACGGCTGGAGGGCGTTGGTGAGGAGCAGCAGTGAACTCATCGCGCCCCACCTGCCCCGGTGGTCGGTCGGTCGTGCTTCGGTCGCTCGCTCATAACGTCGGTTCCTCCTCGGTCCCTGCGAGGACGTGCACTGCTTCGTACAGATCACTACCGGCTCTCGCGCCCCGAGAGCTTTTGTTCATCCGTCCGTAACAACGGTCGGAAAACGCAAAAGGACCCGGGGGCTGCGTCGCCCGGATCCTCTGCCCAGCAGAATAGCCCAGATGTCTTGCGGGGGAGAGGGCTGATTTCACATCGTGGATGTCTCCCTGATCACTTCCGGCTCCCGGCGGGCCATGTTGCGTACGGATGACGATGTCCGTATCAAGGCGGTTTGCCACCCCTCCACCGCAAGTGTCACCGATACGGCGTCCGGCGTCGGCGCGCATAGCCCATCATGGTGAGCGGCGCGCACACGAACGAAGGGAGCGCCGCTATGGCAGCGGGAACCATCCGCTACTGGGCCGCGGCCAAGGCCGCCGCCGGTATCGCGGAGGAGCCGTACACCGCCGAGCACCTCGCGGAGGCGCTCGACGCGGCCCGTGCGAAGCACCCGGGCGAGCTCGTCCAGGTCCTCAAGCGGTGCTCGTTCCTGGTCGACGGCGACCCCGTCGGGACCCGGAGCCATGAGACGGTACGGCTTGCCGAGGGCGGCACGGTCGAGGTGCTCCCCCCGTTCGCAGGAGGGTGAACCCCAGAGCAATGAGCAACGACCAGTACTACGGCGGTCAGCAGTACGACCCGTACGCGAACCAGGGCCGAAGCCAGGGCGCGGACGAGGTCCCGCGGAGCCCCGACGTCACCCAGACGTGGGAGGGGCAGACCTGGGACACCCAGTACCAGCCGGCCGTCTCGTACGAACAGGTCCAGGCCGCGAGGGCCGCGCAGAGCCAGCAGCAGCAGTCGTACGAGCAGCAGCACCAGTCGTACGAGCAGTACCCGCCGTACGGGGGCTCCGCCGGCTCCTACGCGGAGCCGCCGCAGTCCGAGCCCTATGAGGTCCCGGCCGCGGCCCCGGCCCCCGCTTGGTCCACGCCCACGACCTCAGGGAACGCCGGCAACAGCAGCAACACCGGCAGCACCCCGACCGCCCCGATGACCGACGCCCAGCGCGCCCGCGCCGAAGGTCGTTCGCCCGTGATCGAGCCCGGGATGCGGCCCGCCGCGCTGACCGCCGTCCTCGGGCTGCTGCTGGCCGGGGGCGCCGCCCTCGGCACGTACGGCCTGCTCGTCCCGCTCGTCCTGCTCCAGGGCCTCACCGCCGCCGGCTGGTTCCGGCTCAACGGCATGTGGCCCGCCCGGCAGGGCATCGCCCTCGCCTTCGCGGGCGGGCTCGCCGCCGACGCCGCCCTGCTCGCCTCCGGCCGCGAGCACGCGGCCGCCGCGATCCTCGGCACGCTCGGCGTCTGGGTGCTGCTCTGCCTCGTCCTCCAGCTGCGCAGCCACGCCGACCCGGACGAGCGCATGTACGGCCTGATGGCCACCATCGCCTCCGCGGCGCTGACCGTCATCGCCACCGGGCACCTCGGCGCCGCGCCCGACGCGGTGGTCGTCGGCGGGGCCGCGGTCGCCGCCGCCGTCCTGGCGCGGGCCCTCCCGCTGCCCGGCCCGGTGTCCCTGGTCGCCGCGCTGCTCGCCTCGGCGGGCGCGGGGATCGCGGCAGGCGGGTTCACGGACCTGGGTACCTCCGGGGCGCTGCTCGGCCTCGGCGCCGGGGTCTGCGCGCTCGTCGGCCTGCGGGTGGCCAGCTACGACTACCCGTCCCGCTTCGTCCACATGACGGCCGGGGTGGCGCTGCCGCTGACCGCCGCGGCGCCCGCCGTGTACCTGCTCGGCCGGGCCCTCGCCTGACCCCGGGGCGGCGGCGGTACGGCCCTGGTGCCGCCCCGGAACGACCCCTACCCGGCCCTGACCGGCCCTGACCGGACCCTGATCCGGAAGGTGCCCGGGAACCAACCGGCCCCCCGGCACGTCGATCTTCGTGTCGGGGGGCCGGCACATATCCACTTCCAACGGGGGGACACTCAGCCCATGCGAGCACTGCGGATTCTGTTGATCGTTGCCGTCGTGCTGGGCGGGGTCCTCGTCGGGATCGACCGGCTGGCGCTGTCGTACGCCGAGTCGGAGGCGTCGAGCCGGGTGAAGCTCTCGGCCGCCCGCAGCGACTCCATAGAGGTCGACATCAAGGGCTTCCCGTTCCTCACCCAGGTCGCGGACAAGCGGTTCGACGAGATCGACGTGAAGGCGCAGGGCGTGCAGGCGACGGCGGGCAGCCGGCAGATCCGGGTCGGCGAGCTGGCCGTGGCGCTGCGGGACGTCACCGTGACCGGGGACTGGGCGGGCGCCAGGGCGGGTTCCGCGAGCGGGACCGCCGTCATCTCGTACGCGGACCTCACGGCCGCCTCCGAGCGGGAGGCCACCGTCGCCTACGGGGAGAACGGCAAGGTGAAGGTGACCGGCAGCGTGACGGTCATGGGCCGCACCCTGACCCGTACGGTCCTCTCGACGGTGACCGTGGTGAACGGCGGCACCATCAAGGTCCGCGCCGACGAGGTGCCCGGCGAGGGCATCCCCGGCATCGAGGACATGGTGCGCGAGCGGACCGACTTCGAGCGCCCGATCGGTCTGATCGCCGGCATGAAGGTGGAGAAGGTCGAGCCGCGACCGGAGGGCCTGGCCGTCACCGTGACCGGCAAGGACATAGTCCTGGCGGGCTGAGGACCCCCGCGGATCACATGGTGAGACACCGCTGTCCGATCCGTAGAAACAGGGCCCGAGGCCCGGTACCGCAGGCGTCCGGGGCCGACCCCTGCCGTGATCGCGTCTCGTATCTCGGACGATCGCGTCTCAAAATACGACACGCCGGTGACACGGCCGCCTGTCCGTCCCTACGATCGTGGGCATGAAGCGACAGGCGGATCTCACGAAGCGGCGGGCAGTAGACCTGTGCCGCGTCGCCGCCATGCTCTGTCGCTCCGTCTGAGCGGGACTCACCACTCCCGTATTCCTCAGGCCCTCCCACCGAGGTCAGGGCCGCCCCTGTGTAGCCGTACGCACGTCTGCTGACCGTACGCACGCGACGACGCGTACCGCACCACACCCGCACCACACCGCCGCACACTGCCCCGGAGGAGAACAGCATGGCTCGCAGCGACGTCCTGGTCGACGCGGACTGGGTCGAGGCCAACCTCGACAACCCGCAGGTCGCCATCGTCGAGGTCGATGAGGACACCTCGGCCTACGAGAAGAACCACATCCGCAACGCCGTCCGGATCGACTGGACCCAGGACCTTCAGGACCCGGTCCGCCGCGACTTCATCGACCAGGAGGGCTTCGAGAAGCTCCTCTCGGCCAAGGGCATCGCGAACGACACCACGGTCGTCCTCTACGGCGGCAACAACAACTGGTTCGCCTCGTACGCCTACTGGTACTTCAAGCTCTACGGCCACCAGGACGTGAAGCTCCTCGACGGCGGCCGCAAGAAGTGGGAGCTCGACTCCCGCGACCTCGTCGCCGAGGTGCCGTCCCGCCCGGCCACCGAGTACAAGGCCAAGGCCCAGGACAGCTCGATCCGCGCCTTCCGCGACGACGTCGTGGCCGCGATCGGCGCGCAGAACCTGGTCGACGTCCGCTCGCCCGATGAGTTCTCCGGCAAGCTGCTCGCCCCGGCGCACCTCCCGCAGGAGCAGTCGCAGCGCCCCGGCCACGTGCCGAGCGCCCGCAACATCCCGTGGTCGAAGAACGCCAACGACGACGGCACGTTCAAGTCGGACGACGAGCTCAAGGCCCTCTACGAGGACGAGCAGGTCGATCTGGCGAAGGACACCATCGCCTACTGCCGCATCGGTGAGCGCTCCGCGCTCACCTGGTTCGTCCTGCACGAGCTGCTCGAGGTCACGAACGTCAAGAACTACGACGGCTCGTGGACCGAGTACGGCTCCCTCGTCGGCGTGCCGATCGAGCTCGGCGCCAACAAGTAACCCCCCGGAACCTCCCCTCCTCCGGACCCCTCGACCGTAAGGACAGAACGACATGTGTGGAGCGCAGCCCGGCGGCCCCGACGCCTCGACGATCAAGCCCGGTGAGACCACGATCCAGGGCTTCGTGACCAAGGACGGCCAGCCCGTCACCGGTTACGTCCGCCTCCTGGACTCGACCGGCGAGTTCACGGCCGAGGTCCCGACCTCCGCCACCGGCCAGTTCCGTTTCTACGCGGCCGAGGGCACCTGGACCGTCCGCGCCCTGGTCCCGGGCGGCACCGCCGACCGCCAGGTCGTGGCCCAGCAGGGCGGCCTCGCGGAGGTCGCCATCGCGGTGTGATCCCGCAACGCTGAACCGGCCGAAGGGCCGTGCCTCCTGGGGGGTTGGACGCCATTTCCAGGACTCGAGGCACGGCCCTTCGGTCCTTCATTTTTCCGCCGGTGGCGGGGACGCGGTCCGGTCGTACGCTGAAGACGTGTACGCACGCCGTCGCCACGTCTACTTCTGGATGATGGGCGCCTGCCTGGTCCTCTTCGTGGGCGCCTGGGCCGTCGTGCGGCTCTTCTCGATGCCGGTGGCCATCGGCATGTGCGTGGTCGCCATGCTCATACCCCCGGTAGCCGCGATGATCGCGAACCGCCGAGGCCCGGAGGACCGCTGGTGGGACGATCCTTCGGGGGACCCCACGTCGGACGAGTGGTGGGACGAACTCGACGGCAAGAAGCACCGGGAGCCGTGAGGCGGCGGGGCGCCGGCCGGGAGCCGTGAGGCGCGTGCGGTCGCGTCAGTAGACGAGGGCCTGGGTGTCGTCCGTCAGGGCTTCCTGGACGAAGACCTGGGCGCCGGCGATGCGGACGCCGTCCAGGACGTCCTTCTCCGTGATCTCGCGGCGGGCCGCGCACTGCGTGCAGAGCGTGACGCGCCCGGCCGCCAGGATCGAGTCGATCAGGTCCGGCAGCGGCGCGGCGTGGGGAAGTTCGAACTCGGCGGCCCGGCCCGGGAGGGCGAACCAGGAGGACTCGCCGGTCAGCCAGAGCGAGACCTCGACGCCGCTGGCGACGGCGACGGCGGCCACCGTGAAGGCCTGCGAGCAGCGTTCGGGGGCGTCGGCCCCTGCGGTCACCTTGATCACGAGCTTCTTCGCCATATACCGAACTGTAATGCGCGGCCCTGCAACCTCATGCACACCTCGCGTGTCAGCTGGGTGCGCGGATGACGGAATCCGCGATTCAGGTCTCGTGGGGGGACTCTTGAGCAGCGAAGAAAGCACCCGAAATCCGGAAACGGCACCGCCGCCGGAGCCGGAGAGCGCGGTGGAAACCGCGCCTCCGGTCATGCCGGAGGGCGAGGCGCCCGATGTGTCTCCGGACACACCGCCGCCCGCACGCCCGCGCCGCCGTGCCCTCCGCACGGCCGGCCTGATAGCCGTCGCCGCCATCATCGGCCTCGTCGGCGGCACCGCCGTCGGCTACGGCATCCAGGCCCAGCGCGAACCGACCGCGCTCCCGCCGCTGAACCAGCCGAGCCTCGACCACCCGCGGCCGCTCCCCAAGGGGCAGAAGGCGAAGCCGCTCCCGGCCTCGGAGGACCGGCAGGCGAAGGCGCAGGGCGACCTGCGGAAGCTGCTGCTGCCGAAGCCGGCCGGGGCGAAGAAGGACGAGTTCGCCGACCGCGACGGCTGGATGCGGGTGTCCACGTTCGCCTCGCACTTCAAGGGGCCGGGCGACGCGCTCGGCTACCAGCTGGAGTTGGGCGTCCGGCGGATCGCGATCACGTCCTGGCTGACGGGGGCGGACCGGCGGACCGAGATCCGGCTGATCCAGTACCGCGCGGGCGACACCCTCGGCGCACAGGACTTCGTCGAGGACCAGCAGGGCTACATGTCGGACGAGGACTTCGCCGGCCACGAGGGGACGGCGCTCAAGGGCTCGGCCAACGGCCGCTACTACGTCTTCCCCGTGGACCGCGAGGCCGGCTACCTGGACTTCTACGAGGCCAGGGCCCTCTTCTACCGCGGCGACATCGCGGTCGAGATCTTCGTGGGCGACTCGAAGAAGATCTCCGAGAAGGACATCCGTTCGCTGGCCGAGCAGCAGCTGGGGCGCCTGTGAGTGAGGACCGGAACGACGTGACCGAGCCCGAGACGGAACAGCAGCCGTCGGAGCCGACGCCGAGGAAGCGGGGTGTCCGCCGGGTCCTGCTCGGGGTCGTCCTGCCCTCCGTGGTCGTCCTCGGCCTGATCGGCGGTGGCGTCACGTACACCGCCGTCACCGTCTCCACGGCCGACCGCACCGCGCCGACGCAGGTGTGGGAACCGACGAAGAAGACCGCGCAGGACGAGGACCCGGCCGCCGCCCGGGCCCGCGGCAGGGCCGACACCCCGCTGAGCAAGCTGCTGCTGCCGCTGCCGGAGTCGTACGACTTCGGCCCCGACGAGGAGCTGTACGGGAACGACGGCGAACTCGGCGCCGCCGAGGCCACCGCGCTGATGAAGCAGTACGGCGAGGGGCTCTCCGGAAAGAAGCGCCGCGCGTACGAGAAGGACGTCGACAAGCTCGGCATCGAGGGCATCGCGGTGCGCTCCTTCGCCGACGGCAACAACTCCGTCGTCATCTCCGTGGAGATCGCGCGGATGAAGGACAAGAAGCGGATCAAGGACAGCTACCGGCTGCGGAAGGAGGTCATGGACACGCTGGAGTTCCCGAAGGGACCCAAGGTGAAGGACCACCGGAACGCCGTCTGCTACCTGATGCCCGAGGACGAGACGCTGGACAAGAAGGAGCGGGACGAGGAGCTCCAGTCGATGAACTGCATTGCGTACGACGCCGAGGTCTTCGTCACCGTCACGGCGGCGGGCGCCAGGCCGTTCGACACGGCGCGCGTGGCGGACCTGCTGAAGAAGCAGCTCGACCACATCGAGTCCCCGGGGGAGTACGTATGACCGAGCAGACCCAGACCCAGACCGAGGCCGAGGCCCAGACCGAACCTGATGCCCAGGCCCCGGTCGACGCCCCGGTCGACGCCCCGACCGATGCCCCGGCCGACGCCCCGGTCGAGCCCAAGCCCGAGCCGCCCGCCCCGGCCGCGCCCAAGAAGTCGTGGCGTCCGCTACTCCGGGGCATCGCCCGCTGGACCGCCGCCGTGGTCGTGTGCGGCGGTGTGGGCGCCGGTGCGGCCATGGGGATCACCGCCATGGAGCGCTCCGACGTGCCGGGGCTCGCGACCGAGTCCGACGGCCGCTGGGAGTACCCGAAGCTCGCACTCCCGGCGCTGCCCGAGGGCGTCCCGCGCCCCTGGACCGACGGCAACCCCGGCGAGGTCCACCACGCCGACCTGCGGCAGCTCCTGCTGCCCGCCCCGACGGGGGCCGTGGTCGACCCGAAGCTGAAGGGCGGCTGGGCCGGCCTCGACTCGTACCTCGCCCTGATGCCCGAGAAGGACCGGGGCGAGGCGAAGGAGTTCATGGCCGAGTCGGCGTTCCGGCACGTCGCCGCCCGCGGCTGGACCACGCCGGACGGCACGACCACGCGGATCCACCTGCTGCGGTTCACGTCGGTGGCGTTCTCCGAGGCCTACAAGGACGCGGTGACGCGCGGGGTCTCCCAGAGCAGCGGGCTGCCTCTCGGCGTCGAGTCGGCGGAGATCGACATGTCCACCCAGAACGTCGAGGTGCCGTACCTCTCCGTCTACTCCTACCTGGAGGAGGAGCCGTACGGCCCCCAGCAGACCCGCTGGGCCTACATCCAGGCCGGGGACACCTTCGGCGTGGTCACCCAGACCCGCAAGGGCGGCGCGCTGACCGTCCCGTTCCAGCAGACCGTCGCCCTCCAGGCGCAGCTGCTCGGCTAGGGCACGCCCCGGTCACGCGGCGCGAGACCCACCTCACCGAGTGGGCCGGGCACCCGCCCACTAAGCTGGGGCCCGGCCCGTTCCGCCTTCACCGCTCAGTCGAGGAGCACCCTGTGATCATTTTCTTCGAAACTCTGCTGGTCCTGGTCGCCGTCGGCGTGCTCGCCTTCACCGGACTGGTCGTGAAGAAGCTGTACCAGGGCCAGCGCTAACCACTTCTAGAGAACGCCAGAGCTGCTCATGATCGAGATCCCGTCCGACCTCAATCCGGACCTCGTCCCCCTCGCGTTCCTGCTCGGTACGTGGGAGGGCGCGGGTGTCTCCGACTTCCCCGGCGCCGAGAAGTGCAACTTCGGCCAGTCCGTGACGTTCAGCCACGACGGCCGGGACTTCCTCGAGTACACCTCCCACTCCTGGGTCCTGGACGACAAGGGCAACAAGGTCCGCCCGCTGGAGAGCGAGAGCGGCTACTGGCGCATCGACAAGGACCGCAAGGTCGAGATCGTCATGGTCCGCGACCAGGGCATCGTCGAGATCTGGTACGGCGAGCTCGCCGACCAGAAGCCGCAGATCGACCTGGCGACGGACGCCGTCGCCCGGACCGCGGCCTCGGGCCCGTACTCCGGCGGCAAGCGCCTCTACGGCTACGTCAAGAGCGACCTCATGTGGGTGGGCGAGAAGGCGACCCCCGAGGTCCCACTGCGGCCGTACATGTCGGCGCACCTGAAGAAGGTCGTGACGCCGGAAGAGGTCGCGGAGATGGCCCGCAACCTGGGCGACCTGCCGGACGACGGCATCGCCTTCTTCCGCTAAGACTTGATCCGCACGTCACCAGAGGGTGAGTTGCGGGTCGCGGCCGGGGCGGTGTCCGGGCTTTCCGGCGTGGTCACGCACGGGGCGTGTCTCATCCGGGGTTGCTCGGGGCCGCTGTCCGGCGGTTCGGGGAGCAGAGGTCCCACGGCGTTGCCGTGGGACTGCCACATGGCCAGCACCATGAACGGTGGTCTGGCTCGGTGCGGTTGACTCCCGCAGGGCTTCTTCCAGCCCTTCTGCGAAAACGGTCTGTGCGCGCCGGGACGCGGTGGTGTCCAGGTACGCGCTGTTGGGGTCGTCCACGTCAGCGAAGCGGACGAACGCGGCCAGGGCGGCGGACACCAGGTCCCGCTTCCCGACCAGGCCGCACGCCATGCACTGGTGCTCGCGGTCCCGCAGGGTCTTGTTGACCCGTTCACCGCACAGGCAGTGCTGGGACAGGGCGGTGGACCAGGTGGAGGCCCGCACGAGGCGGCCGCCCGCTGCCGCGCATTCACGGTCGAGGGCGGAGATGAGCAGGCCGGGGGTGGTCTGGGAGAGCCGCTTGCCCCACAGCCGGTACCAGGTGCGGATGTCACAGTCCTCGACCACGAGCACCGGCCCGTGGGCGGCGATGATCTGCCGGGCGATCTGGCGGGCGCGGTGGCGGCGGTGCTCAGCGCTGCCGGCGGCGGCTTCGGCCTGACGGGCGCGCAGCTCCCGGTAGCCGCCTGAGATCCGGTCGCGGCGGAACGCCTGCCTCGGTACCCCGTCCACGCGGGCGGCGCGGGCACCGCCAGGAACGGTGACAGTCTTGGGCTTCAGCCCCTTGGAGGCCCGGTGCTCGGCGCGTTCGGTCTGTTTCTTCGACAGACCGTACTGCGCGGTGTTCGTGGCCCGACGAGAGCGTTCCAGCGCCCGCGCCCTGCCCCGTCGCTTCTTCGCATCACGCTCCAGAAACACCCTTTCCCGCAGGCCAAGGGTGATCTCGGTGGAGGCCGGAGAACCGTCGGCCGGGTCCAGTCCGGCAGGGAAGGAGACGACGGAGACGTTGGAAACGTTGCCGTCCACCCCGCCGATCCGGCCCGTCTCTGCGGCCCGGTCGCGCATCCGCCGCACGGCGGGGGCGGTGTAGCCGGGTCCGAGGATCATGAGGTGGGCCTCGTACACCCAGCCGCCCGGCGCACTGGCTTTGCGGCGGCGGACGAGATCGACCTTGTGCCAGCGGCCGGGATCAGACAGGAAGTGTTCCACTCGTGCCCACTGGCCGGGGTGCTGAGGTACCCGCACTGGCAGTACGAGGTCACCGGCGTGGGAGCCGGGTCCGCCCGCGAAGACGACGACGAGCGGGCCGGTGTGGTCCCACCAGGTCTCCTTCCGCGTGCGCGGCTTCCCCGACGCGGTCACCTCGCCACTGGGCATAACACCGGACAGAATCATCGGCACGCGCATCCGGCGGGGCTGCTGCACGAGGTGCCGGCCACTGCCGGTGTAGGCCATGGCGTGGCCGTGGAGTGTGCCGACGAGGCGGAAGGTCTCCCACTTGCGGTCGGTGGTGTGGGAGCGGGCCCGGCCGGGGATGCGGGTGAAGTCGTACCAGCCTCCGGTCTTCGGCTTCCCGGAGCGGTGGCCGGTGGCGTCGGGGAACAGGTGCCGCTGTACGCCGTTCCATACCTCGTCGGCCATGTGCATCGCCAGGGCCTTCGAGGCGTGGTGCTTGAGGTGCCCGGAGTCTTCGAGGTGCGTGTACGCGCACCGTTCCAGGGCCTCACGGGACAGGCCGAGGCGCTGTCGTACGGCCTTCGCCCCGTCACGCTCCCGCTCGTGCCTGGCGGCCCAGCAGGCATCGACTCTGGCGCGGGCATCCCGCTGCACGGCCCGCTTGACCGACCACATGGAGCCGAACAGCTTCTCCAGCCGGGCCAGGTCGGCGGGGTCGGTGACGGCCAGCGGCAGCACCATCACCGACACCTGCCCGTCGTCGGGCTTCTTCCACTTCGGGGCCCTGTTCTTGCCCCGGAACCTCCGCTGCGTCTGGGCAGCCCGCATGACCGTCACCCCCTCGGCGTCACTCCGGCCTCAGAGCCAACCTAGAGATCTCCCCGCACGCACGGGCGAATCACGCACACATTCACCAGCACCCGCGACACATCGCACACATGTGTGCCCAGCAGGCGGCGCGACTCAGGGGCACTATCTCGTACCTCGACGACCTCGACAGCAGTCGTGCCGACTCCCCCGCCTCGCCTACGTCGGCCGCACCCCGCTGTCGCCCGTGGATCGGCCCGACACTCCGCCTCGCCGTCCTCCTGCCGAAACCGGGACGCGGGCACTCCTGGGCGCTCCTCCTGGACTTCGTATGTCGGGACGCGCGGGCGAGAAGGCTGACAGGTACGCCGACGAGATCCTGCCCGGCTGCCGGTCGTACGACCGGCGGGCCTCGGAAGCCACCGGCTGACGTCGTCCCCAACCCGGCACGTGACCGTGAAGGACGCGCTCCGGTGGAGGAAGCACGCCGTCATCGCCGGCCTCCGCTCCCGCGCAGGCGTGGATCCAAAGCGCCACCGCCGGATTCACCGGCAACCAGCACCTCTCCATCCGGCTGCTCGGCGAACTCCCCGTATACCTGCCCCTCGGGAGGAGCAGCGGCGGGTCGGCCGGGTGCTCAGGGCCCTGAACGAGGAGATCCGCGCGCACGAGGACGTGGTGCGCCCGACGCGCTCGCTGTGAGACGCCCTGGTCGACACGATGACGACGGGCGAGGGGCCGTAGCCCTCCAGTGGAGAGCGAGACGGATACCGAGGCGGAGGCCCGAGGGGGCAGCTTGTACCGAGGTCACCCTCCTACACTGGGGGGCGTGGTGAGCACCGACTGGAAGAGCGACCTGCGGCAGCGCGGCTATCGGCTGACGCCGCAGCGTCAGCTTGTCCTGGAGGCCGTCGACGCGCTGGAACACGCGACGCCCGACGACATCCTCGTCGAGGTCCGCAGGACCGCGTCGGGGGTCAACATCTCCACCGTCTACCGGACCCTGGAGCTCCTGGAGGAGCTCGGGCTCGTGAGCCACGCCCATCTGGGGCACGGGGCTCCGACGTACCACCTCGCCGACCGGCACCACCATCTGCACCTGGTCTGCCGGGACTGCTCCGGGGTGATCGAGGCGGACGTCGAGGTGGCGGCCGAGTTCACCGGGAAGCTCCGTGAGACCTTCGGCTTCGAGACGGACATGAAGCACTTCGCCATCTTCGGGCGGTGCGGGGACTGCGCGGGGAAGACAGCCGCGGGCACCGCGGAGAAGGCCGCCGGCGACGGCGACCGGAAGGACGCCGGCGCCGGGTCGTAGGCTTGCCGTATGCAGCGACCTTCCACGACCAGCCCCTTGCTGTCCCTGCCCGGTGCCGTCGCCGCCGAAGGCCGCGACGAAGGTGTCGCCGCGCACTACGGCGACCTGTTCCGTGAGCAGCGCACCCTCGCCGACGGCAAGGGTTTCGTCGACCTCTCGCACCGCGGTGTCGTCGCCGTCACCGGCGACGACCGGCTGAGCTGGCTGCACCTGCTCGTCACCCAGCACATGACCGACCTGCCGCCGGGCCGGGCGACCGAGGCGCTCGTCCTGTCCGCGAACGGGCACATCGAGCACGCCCTGTACCTCGTCGACGACGGCGAGACGGTGTGGGCGCACGTCGAGCCGGGGACGCGGGAGGAGCTCGTCGCGTACCTGGAGTCGATGAAGTTCTTCTACCGGGTGGAGGTCGCCGACCGTACGGACGACATCGCCGTCGTCCACCTCCCGGCCGGTTCCATCGCCGAGGTGCCCGAGGGCGTCGTCGTACGGGAGACCCCGCACGGCCGCGAGCTGTTCCTGCCCCGGGCAGACCTGGAGTCCTTCGCCGGCTCGCACGGGCCGGCCGCCGGGATGCTCGCGTACGAGGCGCTGCGCGTCGAGGCGCACCGGCCGCGGCTCGGCTTCGAGACCGACCACCGGACGATCCCGCACGAGGTCGGCCTCATCGGCAGCGCCGTCCACCTCCAGAAGGGCTGTTACCGGGGGCAGGAGACCGTCGCCCGGGTGCAGAACCTGGGGAAGCCGCCGCGCCGCCTCGTCTTCCTGCACCTGGACGGCAGCGAGGTGCTGCTGCCGGGGCACGGCACCCCGGTCCGCCTCGCGGCCGACGGGGAGGAGGGCCGGCAGCTGGGCTTCGTGACGAGCTCCGTCCGCCACCACGAGCTGGGCCCGATCGCCCTGGCCCTGGTGAAGCGGAACGTGCCCGTGGACGCCCCGCTGATCGTCGGGACGACGGCGGCCGCCCAGGAGACCGTGGTCGAGCCGTAGGGCCGACCGCCCGGGGGCTCAGACCTCCAGGAGCACCGTGAACGGGCCGTTGTTCGTGAGGGAGACGCTCATCTTCGCTCCGAACCGGCCCGTCTCCACGTGCGCGCCGAGTTCCCGCAGCCGGTGTACGACCTCGTCCACGAGGGGTTCGGCGACGGGGCCGGGCGCGGCGGCGTTCCAGGTGGGGCGGCGGCCCTTGCGGGCGTCGCCGTAGAGCGTGAACTGAGAGATCACGAGCAGCGGCGCGTTCACGTCCGAGCACGACTTCTCGTCGTCCAGTACCCGGACGGACCAGAGCTTTCTGGCCAATTGGGCGGCCTTCTCCGGGGTGTCGTCATGGGTCACCCCGACCAGGACGCACAGCCCCTCGCCGCTGATCTCACCGACGGTCTCTCCTGCGACGACGACGCTCGCGCCGTCGACCCTCTGCACCACTGCACGCATGCGTCACAACCTACCGAGCCGCCCGCAGTCCGGCGGACGAGGGGCCGAACGGGTGCAGAGCGCCTGCACGCGCGCGTGCAGGAGTGGCACCATGCGTGTCAGGCGGTGCGGCTCCGCACCGGTCGAGGGGACGATTCTGATGAGTGCACCTGGCACCGGGCCGACGCCGTCCGGACCCGTACCGCTGACCCGCGCCGGAAAAAGGGGCGGCGGGCCGGGCTCGCGCCCACCCGTGCAGCGGTCCGCGGAGGCCGCCCTGCCGGACCGGGCGCAGCCGGATCTCGGCGCGCTGCGGCTGCCCGAGCTGCGGGCGCTGCGCCGGGACGCGCAGAGCGACGAGGCCGACCTGAGCTACGTACGGCGGATGCTCCAGGGCCGGATCGACATCCTGCGGGCGGAGCTGGCGCGGCGGACCGATCCGGAGACCCCGGTCGTCGACCGGCTCTCCGAGATCCTCGCCGACGTGCCCTCGCGGCATCGCAGCTCGGCCCGGCACGTGACGCTGTCGACGCCGCGGAGCGAGGAGTACCGGCGGCTCGCCGCCGAGATGCTGTCGGAGGTCGAGCTGTCGGACCTGACGGCCCGCACGGACGACGAGCTGCACACCGGGATGGGGCGGCTCGCGGGGTACGAGCAGCAGATCTCCCGGCGCCGGCAGCACCTCCAGCGGACCGCCGACGACTGCAGCGCGGAGATCGCCCGCCGTTACCGGGAGGGCGAGGCGCAGGTCGACGACCTGCTGGCGTGACCGCCGGACGCGGGAGAAAAGTCGGGTGCGGGTGCGGGCGGGCCGTGCGTAGGGTCGAAGGATGACTGTCGACGTACGCGCGGTGGCGGAGTCCGAGTTCCCCGACTGGCAGCGGGCCCTGCGCACCGGATTCCTCCGTCCGCCCGTCGTCACCGACGAGGAGGTCGCCGACCGGCTGGCGCACGTCGACCTCGCGCGGACCCTCGGCGCCTTCGATCGGGACCGGGTCGTCGCCACCTTCCGGTCGTTCCGGCAGGAGGTCAGCACCGTCGGCGGAGGCAGCCTCACCGCTGACGCGATCACCCAGGTCACCGTCTCCCCGACGCACCGCAGGCGCGGGCTGCTCAGCCGGATGATGACCGCCGACCTGGCCGCCGCGAAGGAGCGGGGCGACGCGATCGCGACCTTGATCGCCGCCGAGTACCCGATCTACGGGCGGTTCGGCTTCGGCGTGGCGAGCTGGTCCACCGAGTGGAGCGTGGACGTCCGGAGCGCCGGGCTCGACCCGCGCCGCTCCGGCCGCCCCGAGGACGGGGGCAGGATCGACCTGACCGACGCCGAGGAGATCCGCAAGGTCGGCCCCGAGGTGCACCGCCGTCTCGCCGGCGTCCGCGCCGGGGTCACCGACCGCCGTCCGCGCGACTGGGAGGTCGGCACCGGTCTCGGCGTGCACAGCGACCCGTGGCGGGAGCCGTTCTACGCGCTGTACCGGGGGGAGTCCGGCGAGGCCGAGGGGTTCGTGGCCTACACGGCGGACGACAAGTGGGACGACGCCAAGCAGCCGCAGAACACCGCGACCGTACGGGATCTGATCGCCGTCACCCCGGCCGCCGAGCGCGCCCTCTGGCACTATCTGTGCTCCGTGGACTGGATCAGCACGGTCCGCTCCGGCTACCGGGCGCCCGACGACCCGCTGCCGATGCTGCTGCCCGACCCGCGCGCGGCGAGGACCCTGACGTACGCGGACATGCTGTGGGTCCGGGTCCTGGACGTCGTCCGGGTCCTGGAGAGCCGGACGTACCCGGTGGCGGACGGCCTCGTGCTCGATGTGCGGGACGGGGACGGGGGCAGGGGCGGGTTTGCCGGTGGGCGCTACCGGCTCGACGCCTCCCCGGACGGCGTGTCCTGCGTCCGTACGGACGCGTCCGCCGACCTCTCCTTCGACGTCGCCGAGTTGGGGACGCTCGCCTTCGGTGACGAGTCGGCGGTACGGCTCTGCCGACTCGGGCGCGTCGAGGAGCTGACGGCGGGCGCCGCCGCCCGCGCCGACCTGCTGTTCCGTACGCCGCTGCGGCCGTTCTCGCCCGACATCTTCTGACGTTCCGTCCGGGGGCGGACCGTCAGCGGGTGCGGAGGCGGAAGAGGCATCCGGAGGCACCGACCGCCAGGGCCAGCAGCGCCGCGCACCATCCCAGGGCGATCCAGGGGGAGTTCCCGACCGGCTGGTCGAGCAGCAGCCCGCGCATCGACTCGATCACCGGGGTCAGCGGCTGGTGCTCGGCGAAGCCGTGCAGCCAGCTCGGCATGGTGTCGATCGGCACGAACGCGCTGCTCGGGTACGGCAGGAACATCACGAAGAAGGTGACCGCGCCGGCCGCCTCCGCCGTGCGGGTGGCGAGTCCGATGGCCGCCGCCAGCCAGGAGATGACGGTGATGTAGGCGAGGAGGAGCCCGATCGCCGCGAGCCAGCCGCCCGCCGTGGCGGAGGGGCGGAAGCCGATGAGGAAGGCGACGCCGAGGACGACGGTGGTCGAGAGCGCGTTGCGGGCGACGGAGGCGGCGACGTGTCCGGCGAGGAACGGCGTCCCGCCGATGTCGAGCGTACGGAAGCGGTCGACGACCCCGAGCCGCATGTCCTCGCTGACGGAGACGGCGGTGCCGGCCGCGCCGAATCCGGCGCAGAGGACGAGGACGCCGGGGACGACGTAGGTGACGTACAGGGTGCCGGTGTCGATGGCTCCGCCGAAGAAGTAGACGAAGACCAGCATCATCATGATCGGCATCATCAACGAGGTGATGACGGCGTCTAGGTTGCGGCGCTGGAGCCGGATACCGCGCCCGGCGAGGGTGCCCGCGGCGGTGAGTGGCTCCGCGGTGCCGTGCGGCTTCGCGGTGGTCAGGGCGTCAGACATGGCTCGGCTCCTTGTCGGCGGTGTGGTCGGCGGTGAGGGTCAGGAAGACGTCGTCGAGCGTGGCCGTGTGCAGCGTGAACCGGGCGATGTCGACGCGCTCGGGGTCGAGCGCGTCGAGGAGCGCGCGGACGTGGGCGGCGCTGCCGTCGGTGGGGAGGCTGAGGGTGCGGGCCCCGGGGGCGTGGACGGCCGTGGCGTCCGCCCGGGCGGTGAGCCGGCGGTGGCTCTCGTCGTCGTGCGCGACGAGGTCGAGCCGGTGGGCGGCGTAGCGGGCCTTCAGTTCGGCGGGGGTGCCCTCGGCGAGGGTGCGGCCCTTGCCGAGGACGGTGATCCGGTCGGCGAGGCGGTCGGCCTCCTCCAGGTACTGGGTGGTCAGGAAGACCGTCGTACCGCCGTCGGAGAGTTCCCTGACCACCTGCCAGAGTTCCTGGCGGCTGCGCGGGTCGAGGCCGGTGGTCGGTTCGTCGAGGAACATCACCCGGGTCGCGCCGGGGTCGCGGACGAGCCCGGCGGCGAGGTCGAGGCGCCGGCGCATTCCGCCCGAGTACGTGCGCGTCAGCCGGTCACCGGCCTCGGTGAGGCCGAAGCGTTCGAGGAGTTCGGCGGCGCGGCGGGTGGCGGCGGGGCGCGAGAGGCCGGAGAGCCGGGCCGCCGTCCACAGGTTCTCGGCGCCGGTCTGGGTCTCGTCGACGGCGGCGAACTGCCCGGTGAGGCTGATCGCCCGGCGGACCTGGGAACGCGCGGTGACGACGTCGTGCCCGGCCACGCGCGCGTGGCCGGCGTCGGGCGCGGTGAGCGTGGCGAGGATGCGGACGGTGGTGGTCTTCCCCGCGCCGTTGGGACCGAGGAGGGCGAAGACGGTGCCGGGGGCGACGTGGAGGTCGAGGGCGTCGAGGACGCGGACGTCTCCGTAGGACTTGGTGAGGCCGGTGGCGTGGACGGCGGCCGGAGGCATGGGCGTACTCCCTGGGCTCATGGGGCGGGTGGGTGGGTGGTGCCGGGCATGGGGGCGTACGGCGGCCGGCGTACCGCGCATGCCGTACTGCGTATGCCGTACGCGTTACTGTGTAAGGGTTACGCATTACTAGGATGGGCGTCAAGCGTGCGAGGTGGAGGCGGGTCATGGCAGGCGGCGACGGCAGTGACGGCGTGGGCGACGGCGGGACCTTCCTGCCGCCGAGCATCGAGGCCGCCTGGGGGCTGCGGGAACGCCCCTCGAAGGGGCCCAAGCCCGGTCTGACCCTGGACCGGATCGTCGACGCGGCCGTCGCGCTCGCCGCCGCCGAGGGGCTCGGCGCCGTCTCCATGGGCCGGGTCGCCAAGGAGCTCGGCGTCTCGACGATGTCGCTCTACCGGTACGTCTCCGCCAAGAGCGAGCTGCACATCCTCATGCAGGAGGCCGCCACCGGCGCCCCGCCCGAGCTCTACCCGCCGGGCACCGGCTGGCGCGAGGCCCTGGAGGCCTGGGCGTGGGCGCTGCGCGAGGTCTACCACCGCAACCTCTGGATGCTGCGGCTCCCGGTGTCCGGGCCGCCCGCGACCCCGAACCTGGTCGCCTGGTGGGAGAAGGCACTCGTCGCCCTCGACGGCACGGGCCTCGACGCGGGCGGCAAGATCTCGGTGACCCTGCTGCTCGGGGGCTTCGTCCGGAACGACGCCCTGGTCATGGCCGACCTCGCCGCCGTCATCGCCGGGGACGGGGCCGGTCCGGAGGAGGTGCTCTCCCGGTACGCCCGGACCCTGCGCCGGCTCGCCGACCCGGAGCGGTACCCGGAGGTGGCGCGGCTGCTCGACTCGGGGGTGATGGACGTCGCCGACGAGCCGGAGGTGGAGTTCCGCTTCGGCCTCGCCCGGCTGCTCGACGGGGTCGCGGTGCTGGTCGAGGGGCGTGCCTCGTGATGCGGGGCCCGGGCTCGCGGGGCTCCGCCGCGTCCCCCGGTCTGCGCGAGCGGAAGAAGGAGCGCACCCGGCAGGCCCTGTCGGACGCGGCCGTCGCGCTCTTCCTGGAGCGCGGCTTCGACGCGGTGTCGGTCGCGGAGGTGGCCGCCGCCGCCGAGGTGTCGAAGCCGACTCTCTTCCGGTACTTCCCGGCCAAGGAGGACCTGGTCCTCCACCGGTTCGCCGATCACGAGGACGAGGCGGCGCGGGTGGTGGCCGCCGGGCGCGGCGCCGGCACCGCCCCGCTCGACGCGCTGTACGCGCACCTGCTCGACGGGCTCGCCCGGCGCGACCCGGTCACCGGCCTCTGCGACCACCCGGCGGTCCTGGCGTACCTCCGGCTCCTGTACGGCACGCCGGCCCTGGTCGCCCGGCTCCACGCGTACCGCGTGCGCTCGGAGACGGCTCTCGCGGACGCGCTGGCGGCCGGCGAGGAGGGCGACCCCCTCCTCGCCCGGCTCGCCGCCGGGCAGATCGTGACCGTGCTCCGGGTCCTCGCGGAGGAGAACACGGCCCGGATCGCGGCCGGGGAGACGGCCGACGCGGTGGAGGCGGACGCGAGGACGGCGGCGGAACTGGCGTTCCGCGCGCTGCGGGAGGGGCTCCCGTACTGAAGCGTGCGGGGCTCCCGTACTCAAAGCATGCGGAGCCTCACGTAGACAAGTAAAAAATGTAACCCAGTAACGTTTTCGGCTAGGCTTGCCGGAATGACGTCACTGGACCTTGAGCTCGCCCGCGAACGCTCCCACCACGACGCCTGCCGCGCCGCCCTGACCCGTATGACCGAGGACGTGGCCGAACAGGTCGTCACCGGCGAGGACGTCGCCGCGTCCGGCGCCGACGCCGAGGCGCTCGGCAGGCATCTGCGCAGCCGCGCCAAGGAGATGCGGGAGCAGCCGTCGGGCCCGCTGTTCTTCGGGCGGCTCGACCGCGAGGACGGCCAGACCCACCACATCGGCCGCCGCCGGATCGCCGAGGACCCCGCCGCCCCGCCGCTCGTCGTCGACTGGCGCGCCCCCGTCTCCCGCGCCTACTACCAGGCCGGCGCCCACGACCCGCAGGGCGTTCTCCGGCGCCGCCGCTTCGGATGGGCGCCGCACAGCCGGGGCGCGTCGGAGGACCTGACCGCACTGGAGGACGAAGCCCTCACGGACGGCGGGGCGGCCGGGACGGTCAGCGCCCTCGTCGCCGGGGAGATCGAACGCCCCCGGGTGGGTCCCATGCGGGACATCGCCGCCACCATCCAGCCCGAACAGGACGACCTCGTACGCTCCGACCCGGCCGCCTCGCTGTGCGTGCAGGGCGCGCCCGGCACCGGCAAGACCGCCGTGGGCCTGCACCGGGCCGCGTACCTCCTCTACACCCATCCGCAGCGGATCCGCCGCTCCGGCCTCCTCGTCCTCGGACCGCACCGCGCCTTCCTCTCGTACATCTCCGAGGTGCTGCCCGCCCTTGGCGAGACCGGCATCCGCCAGGCCACCCTCGACGAGGAGCTCGCCCGCCATCCGGTCCGCGCCGAGGACGCCGACGCGGCGGCCCTGGTCAAGCACGACGCACGGATGGCGGAGGTGCTGCACCGCGCGCTGTACGGCAGGGTCGACCCGGCCCCCGCGCGCGACCTCGCCGTCCCCGACGGCTCGTACCACTGGCGGCTGCCGGCAGCCCTGCTCGCGGAGATCGTCACGGGCGTACGGGAGGAGGCGCCGCCCTACGCGACGGGTCGCGAGCGGGTGCGCGCCCGGGTCGTACGGGCCCTCCAGCTCCTGGCCGAGCGCCGGTCGGGGCCGATGGGCGCGGCCTGGGCGCGGCGCATCGAGCGGGCACGGCCGGTGACGGCCTTCCTCGACGCGTGCTGGCCGAGGACGACTCCGGAGGAGGTCCTCGCCGGGGTTCTCACCGGCCCCCCGGGCGCCTCTGGCCTCTCTGATCGCGCGGACGCTGTTCTGCCGGACGGTGTTCTGCCGGACGCTGTTCTGACGGAGGCCGAGTGGGCGGCCATCCGGTGGGACCGGCCGCCGCGCTCGTACCGTTCGGCGCGCTGGACCGCCGCCGACCTCGTCCTCCTCGACGAGCTGGCGGGCCTGATCGAGCGGCCCGAGAGCTACGGCCATGTCGTCGTCGACGAGGCCCAGGACCTGTCGCCCATGCAGTGCCGGGCCATCGCCCGCCGCACGGCCTTCGGCTCGCTCACCATCCTCGGCGACCTGGCCCAGGGCACCACCCCGTGGGCCGCCCGCTCCTGGCGCGAACAACTCGCCCACCTCGGCAAGGCGGACGCGCCCGTCGTGCCGCTCACCCTCGGCTACCGGGTCCCGGCGGCGATCGTGGACCTCGCGAACCGGCTCCTTCCGCACCTGGGAGCGGACGTACCGGTGGGGCGTTCGGTACGCGGGGACGGGGAGGTGGCGGTCCACCGGACGACGGACCTCCTCGCCGGGGCCCGCGAGGCCGTGCGGACCGCGCTCGCGGAGGAGGGTTCGATCGGGGTGATCACCGCCGACGGGCTCGCCGGGCCGGTGGGTGCGGCGGTGCGGGACTGCGGGGCGGGGGAGCGGGTGGCGGTGCTGCCCGCGACGGTCGTCAAGGGCCTGGAGTTCGACCATGTCGTGGTGGTCGAACCGGCGGCGATCGTGGCCGCCGAGGCACGCGGCGCGAACCGTCTGTACGTGGCGCTCACCCGGGCCGTGTCACGGCTGACGCTGGTGCACGCGGAGGAACTTCCGGGGTGGCTGGGGCGGCCGGATGCGGAGGGGGAGGTGGGGCGGCTCACTCCCCGGGCCCGTACAGCTCCGTGAGTTCGGTCGCGATGCGGATCAGGGCGGCGCGGGCCTCGGGTGGGTCCAGGAGCTCCACGCGGGCGCCGAGGCCGGCCAGTTGCGCGGCGATCACCTCGGGGGAGGGGCCGTCGGCCTCGATGGGCGTCCAGCCGTCCGGGGCGCGTTCCCCGTACCGTACGCGCCCTCCGAGCAGGCCCTCGAGGACGGGCTCCGTGCCGGGGGCGGCCCGGCCCCGTACCGTCGCGGCGACCAGCCGGTCCTCCATGCGGGCGGCGAGCGCGCGCCAGGCGGTGGGCAGGTCGAAGCCCTCGGGCCGTACGGCGGGGGCGCCGGTCTCGGTGACGGAGGTGACGCGGCCGATCCGGAAGGTGCGCAGGCCGTGTTCCGTGTCCGCGACGAGGTAGCGGACGCCGGACTTCAGGGCGATGCCCAGCGGGTGGACGGTCCGCTCGCGCGGCTCCCGGCCGGGACGGGCGTACCCGAGCCGTACCTCCCTGGCCTCGACCACCGCCCGCTGGAGCGGGGCGAGTCCGGCCTCCTCCGTCTCCGTACCCGCCCAGTCCGTGCCGTCGGCGACCCCGGCGCGGGCGGCGGCCTCGGCTCCGTCCCTGAGGGGTGAGGGGAGGGCTCGTACGAGCTTCCGCAAGGCGGTCCGGGTCTGCGGGCTCGCGGTGGCGTCCGCCCCGGTCAGGAGGAACAGTTCGCGGATCTCGGGGGCCGTGAGACCGGTCAGGTCGGTGCGGGCGCCGCCGACGAGGGACCAGCCGCCGCCCTGTCCCGCCTGCGAGTACACCGGGATCCCGGCGCTCGCGAGCGCTTCGAGGTCCCGGCGTGCGGTGCGCTCGGACACGTCGAGTTCGGCGGCGAGTTCGGCGGCGGTGACGCGTTGCCGGGTCTGGAGGAAGAGCAGGGCGGCGACGAGTCGATCGGCTCTCATGGCGCCATTGTGACGTCGCCGTGGGAGCCGGTCGGTCTCGCCGCCGCCCGGGGCGGGGGGTGTGCTCCTCAGTGGGTGGCGAGGGCCTTGGCGGAGGGCTCCGGCGCCACCGCCGTGGCCTCGGCGGCCGGGCGGCGCAGGACGGTGAAGGCGATGGCGAAGGCGGCGAGGAGGAGACCGGCGCCGACTCCGAAGGCCAGGTGGTATCCGCCGGTCAGGGCCTCGGCGGCGGGCTTGCCGGCCGCGGTGAGGGTCTCGGTGCGGGAGGCGGCCAGGGTGGAGAGGACGGCGACGCCGAGGGCCATGCCGATCTGCTGGGTGGTGTTGAAGAGGCCGGAGGCGAGGCCCGCGTCGGCCTCCTCGGCGCCCGACATGGCGAGCGAGGTGAGGGCGGGGAGCGCCAGGCCGAAGCCGGCGGCGAGCAGCATCACGGGGAGCAGGTCGGTGGCGTACGAGGCGTGGACGGGGACGCGGGTCAGCAGGCCGAGGACGCCGACGAGCAGCAGGATGCCGGTGAGCAGGACGTTCCGCTCGCCGAAGCGGGCGATGAGGCGGGCCGAGACGCCGAGCGAGACGGCGCCGATGACGGCTGCGGCGGGCAGCATCGCGAGGCCGGTCTCGGCGGCCCCGTACCCGAGGACCTTCTGCAGGTAGAGGGCGACGAGGATCTGGAAGGAGAAGAGCGCGGCGACCATCAGCATCTGGACGGCGTTGGCGCCGGAGACGCTGCGCGAGCGGAGGATCCGCAGGGGCATGAGCGGGTTCGCGGCCTTCGTCTGGCGGAGGAGGAACCCGGCCAGGAGGGCGAGCGCGAGGGCCCCGAGGCCGAGGGTGTGCACCGAACCCGCCCCGTACTCCTCGATCTTGACGACCGCGTAGATCCCGGTCATCAGCCCGCTGGTGACGAGGAGCGCACCGAGGACGTCGGCGCCCGCCCTGAGCCCGAGGCCCTGGTCGGAGGGGAGGGCGCGGAGGGCGACGAGGAGGGTGGCGACGCCGATGGGCAGGTTGATGAAGAAGATCCAGTTCCAGGTGAGGGCGTCGGTGAGGACACCGCCGAGGACCTGGCCGAGGGAGGCGCCGGCGGCGCCGGTGAAGCTGAACACGGCGATGGCACGGGCGCGTTCGCGGGGCACGGTGAAGAGGGTGACGAGGATGCCGAGGCCGACGGCCGAGGACATCGCGCTGCCGACGCCCTGGAGGAAGCGGGCGGCGATGAGGACGCCGGGGGAGGCGGCGACGCCGGCGAGGAGGGAGGCGGCGGTGAAGATCCCGGTGCCCGCGAGGAACATCCGCTTGCGGCCGATCAGGTCTCCGAGGCGGCCGGCGAGGAGGAGGAGCGAGCCGAAGGCGATGAGGTAGGCGTTGACGATCCAGCTGAGGCCGACGGGGGAGAAGCCGAGGTCGCGCTGGATGGCGGGCATCGCGACGGTGACGATGCTGCCGTCGAGGATCGTCATGAGCATGCCGGTGGCGAGGACGCCGAGGGCGAGTTGGGGGGAGAGGGGGCGGGGCGTGGCCATGGGAGTCACTCCTGTTCGAGGGAGGCGATAGGAGTGACATTAACAGAAGGTTTTGTTGCAGACTATTTTTTACGGAACGAAGGGCGGGGGCGAAGGTGTCCGGGAGGGGTCGGTCATACTGAGCGACGGCATTCCAACGGGGGTGTGCCGCACGGAACTTGGGGGTGGACGGCGTGGGCGTGGACCTGCCGGAGCGCATCGGCGATTACGCGGTGGTGCGTGAGCTGGGCGCCGGCGGCATGGGGACGGTGTACCTGGCGCGGTCCCGGAGCGGGCGGACGGTGGCCGTCAAGGTGGCCCGTCCCGAGCTGGCCGGCGATCCGCATTTCCGGGCCCGGTTCCGCGCGGAGGTCGACGCGGCCCGCAGGGTCGGCGGGTTCCATACGGCGCAGGTCGTCGACGCCGACCCGGACGCGGCGGCGCCCTGGCTGGCGACCGCGTACATCGCGGGGCCGACGCTTTCGGGGCTGCTCGCCGAGCGGGGCCCGATGGACGAGGCCCGGCTGCGGCAACTCGGCGCGGCGCTGGTGGAGGCGCTGCACGCGATTCACGCCTGTGGCCTGATCCACCGCGACCTCAAGCCGGGCAACATCATCATGGCCGACGACGGGCCGCGGGTGCTCGACTTCGGTATCGCCCGGGCTCTGGAGTCGACCCGTCTGACCTCCACCGGGGCGGCCTTCGGGACCCCGGGCTTCCTGGCCCCGGAACAGGCTCAGGCTCTCGAAGTCGGCGCCCCGGCCGATGTGTTCGCGCTGGGTGCGGTGCTGGTGGCGGCGGCCGGTGGGCAGGCGTTCGGGGAGGGCACCCCGATGGCACTGATGTACCGGGCCGTGCACGAACCGCCGGACCTGTCGGCCCTGCCGCCGGGTCTGCGGCCGGTGGTCGCCGCCTGCCTGGCCAAGGACCCGGCGGACAGGCCGACGCCCCGAGGACTGCTGGACGAGTTCGCACCGGAGGCGGCGGAGGAGCGGGCGCCCGAGGGCCGGGCGGCACACCCGCCGACGCTGCTGGCCGGGTCGAGGTCAGCGGCCGTGCCGACTGCCTCGCCGACGGTCGCACCGGCCGACGCGGACATTGCCCGCGCCGGGACCGTCACCGCCGCCCCGCGCACCGGGCCCCCGCCGGTGCGGGAACGCGGCGGACGGCTCGCCGCGGGCGTGGCGTCCGTGCTGATCGTGCTCGGTGGCGTGGGCTACGGCATCTACGCCACCGCGGGTCCGGACGACGACTCCTCCTTCCCCAAGGCCACGCACGAACTCGTCATCGCCGAGTCGATCGTGGGAGGCGCGTACGGCTGGAACATCGAATCCCGCCTCCCTCCGCGCCCGCAGGCGGACAGCGAGAGCCAGAGGGGTTCGACGCACTTCAGCGCCGACTACACGGTCACCAACAGCGACCACGACACGCCCCCCGCGTTCCGGAAGGTGTCGGTGTACGGCTCTTCGGGTCGGTACAAGTACCCGGAGGAGGATCGGGACGGCCTGATGAGAGCCATGACGGTCACGGGCAGCGAGAACGTCAGCGATCCGCCCAGGATGATCAGCGTCCCCGGTTCGGACGTCGAGTTCCGCTGTACGACGGTGGATCAGAAGACCGTGTGCGGCTGGGGCGACGACAACACCACCGTCGCGGTCGAGTTCGAACCGAGCAGCACACTCGAAGTGGCGGCGGCGGAGACCAGCAAGATACGCGACGACCTGCGCAAGCCGATCGCCCCTTCGGGGACGCCCTCGGGGACGCCCTAGGGGACGGACGGCCCTGAGGGGCCACCTCAGGGGATGCCTCAGGCGCGCTGCCGCGCCCGGCGGGCCGTCTTCGGGCCCTCGACGGGGGTCTCCAGGTGGCCGGTTACCAGCTGGTTCAGGGCGCGAAGCAGGACGGTCCGCTCGTCCTCGGGGAGGGAGGAGAGGGCGCCCTGGTGCACGCCGTCGACGATCTTCTGGCTCTCGCGGGCGACCTTCGCCCCCGCCTCGGTGACGGCGATGATCCGCGCCCGCCGGTCGGTGCTGGACGGCCGGCGCTCGGCGAGCCCGGCCTTCTCCAGGGCGTCGACGGTGACGACCATGGTCGTCTTGTCCATGTCGCCGATCTCCGCGAGCTGCGCCTGGGTGCGCTCCTCCTCCAGGGCGTGGACGAGGACGCAGTGCATCCGGGGCGTGAGCCCGATCGCACCGAGCGCGGCGGCCATCCGGGTGCGCAACACGTGACTGGTGTGATCGAGGAGGTAGGAGAGATCGGGCTCGGTGCGGGTGGGCGCCATGGCTGTCATGCCTGCCAGGGTAACGAAATTCGATCCGTCGCGGATTATCGAGAAGCGGACGGCAAGGGGTGCCATTCGGTCAGGATGAGCACATGACGACGACGACACTGCTCTTCCTGGACGTCGACGGCCCAGGGTCTGGGCGACGACCTGGGAGGACGACGCGAACGCCTGGATCGCGCCGCGCCTCGGAGTGTCCCCGCTGCCTCTGGTGCGGTGGCCGGACGACAGCCCCGACGCCGGGGGCCTCCACTGGAAGACGGCGGCGCTCGTGGCGTGGGCGGACGGGCGACCGTTCGCCTGGGTGGACGACGAAATTGCCCCCGCCGACCGCGACTGGGTCACCGCCCACCACCCCGGCCGAGCACTGCTCCACCGCGTGAACCCGACCCGCGGACTCGCGGCCGCGGACTACGAGACCCTCGCCGCCTGGGCGGGCTGAGGCAGCTTCCGCAGAAGGGCTGGCCCAAGTGCACATCGGCCAGCCAGGATCGTCCTGTGATACGCCACGCCTACGACGATGCCGAACTGCTGGCCCTGGTCCGCCGCTATGTCACACCCGGGCGCCGCTATCTGAAGCTCGGCGGCGGTGTGCTGAGCATGCGCGGTCCCGAGTACGACCGATTCGTGCGAGCCGTCGGCGAAGACGCGCGACTCATCACACCGGACGAGATCTCCACCCTCCTCGAGGGTGGGTGGCGCGAGCGGAGGACCGCCGCATGGCTCATCGCAGTCGGCCGCCGTACCGACTTCCGTGAGCGACTCGGTGAGCTGCTGCTGGCCAGCGAGGTCTGCTGTGCGGGACTGGCGTACTGCGTGGCGTTGGCCGGCTTCGGCACGCCGCGCGACGCCGACCTGCTGGCCGCCTACCTTGACCGCTACCTTCGCCGCTGGGCCCGGACGGTGGCATGTGGGAACAGGGGCTCCACATGACAGGGCGACTCCTGCAAGCGGGTGCTTGCAATAGTTAGCAATGGCTGGCATGGTCGGAGCATGGCATCGCTCAACGTCGGCAATCTCGGTGAGTACCTCCGCGAGCAGCGGCGGACCGCGCAGTTGTCCCTGCGGCAGCTCGCCGACGCCGCCGGGGTGTCGAATCCGTACCTGAGTCAGATCGAGCGCGGGCTGCGCAAGCCCAGTGCCGAGGTGTTGCAGCAGGTCGCGAAGGCCCTGCGGATCTCCGCCGAGACGCTCTACGTACGGGCCGGGATTCTCGACGAGAAGGAGCGGGACGAGCTGGAGACGCGCGCCGTCATCCTGGCCGATCCCTCGATCAACGAGCGGCAGAAGCAGGTGCTGCTCCAGATCTACGACTCCTTCCGCAAGGAGAACGCCGCTGAGGTCGCCGCTGCCGCAGCAGTCGCAGCAGTCGCAGCAGATGACGTCGAACCTGACGTCGACCCCGAGTCGCCCGCCGTCGCGCCCGATGCCGAAACGCCCCTGAACTAGCTCGCTCGCTCGTACGTCACATCCGGGAGGACCACCAGCATGGCCATCATTGACGAACTGCGTACCCCTCTCTTCTTCGCCGCCGGCACCGCCGACCTCGCCGTGCAGCAGGCCAAGAAGGTTCCCGGCCTGATCGAGCAGCTCGCCGCCGAGGCGCCCGCGCGGATCGAGGCCGTACGGAAGACCGACCCCAAGGCCGTACAGGAGAAGGTGAGCGCCCAGGCCAAGGAGGCCCAGGCCACCGTGCAGTCGAAGTTCGCCGATGTCGTCGGCGGTCTCGACACCGACCTCAAGAAGCTCGGCGAGACCGCCCAGGACCTCGCGCTGCGCGGTGTCGGCGTCGCCGCCGAGTACGCGGTCAAGGCCCGTGAGAAGTACGAGGAGGTCGCCGCCCACGGCGAGGAGGCCGTCAAGGCCTGGCGGGGCGAGGTCGCCGAGGAGATCGTCGAGATCGCCGTCGTCGTCGAGCCGGAGGAGAAGGCCGACAAGGGCGAGGACGCGGGGGGCGACTCCGACGAGGCCGCGAAGGCCTCCGCCAGGAAGCCCGCCGCCCGCAAGGCCCCCGCCAAGAAGAACGCCGTCGCCGCCGAGAAGGAGTAGGGCCGGGCACCAATACAGGTATCCAGGGCGTTGTACCGGGTACCTTGACCGCGAGGCGCTCTTCCCCTCTTCTCTAGGCGGTGCTCAGCATGTTGCGCGCGGGATTCGATTCCCTTCTCCATCTGGTGATGTTCCTGATCTTCACCGGCTTCGCCGTCGCCGCGCTCGTCTTCGCCGCCATGGCGCGCGAGGACGCGTACCGGGCCGCCGAGAAGCAGACGAAGAAGTTCTGGCTGATCATCCTGGGCATCAACCTCGCCCTGAACCTGCTGGTGCCGATGCTGTTCCTGCAGATCGCCGGTGTCATCGCCGCCATCGTCTTCATGGTGGACGTACGCCCCGCGCTCGCACAGGTCTCCGGCGGAGGCCGCGGAGGCCGGGGCGGCGGCTCCAGCAGCGACGGACCCTATGGCCCCTACAACGGCGGTCGGTAGTCCGGCAGCGGAGAAGCAGAGTGACAGGGCCCGGGGATCATCCCCGGGTCCTGTCCCGTTCCAGGGCCAGGACCGCGACGTCGTCCGTCAGCTCGCCGCCGTTCAGCGACCTGACCTCCGTGACCGCCGCCTCCAGGAGCTCCTCGCCCCGCAGGCCGGACGCCAGCTGCCGGTTGATCATGCCGACCATCCCGTCCTGGCCGAGCCGCGGCGAGCCGGGCCCGGCCGAGCGGCCCTCGATCAGTCCGTCCGTGTACATGAGCAGGCTCCACGCCCCGCCGAGCTCGACCTGCCGGCGCGGCCAGCGGGCGCGCGGCAGCAGACCGAGGGCCGGGCCGCCGTCCTCGTACGGGAGGAGCCGCGCCGCCCGTCCCTGCCGGGCGATCAGGGGCGAGGGGTGGCCGGCCAGGCACATGCCCGCCCGGCGTCCGTCGGGCGCGATGTCGACCGTGCAGAGGGTCGCGAAGATCTCGTCGCTCTCCCGCTCGTGCTCCAGGACCTGCTGCATCGTCGAGAGCAGCTCGTCCCCGCACAGGCCCGCGAAGGTCAGGGCCCGCCACGCGATCCGCAGCTCGACGCCGAGGGCGGCCTCGTCGGGGCCGTGCCCGCAGACGTCGCCGATCATGGCGTGGACGGTGCCGTCGGGCGTACGCACCGTGTCGTAGAAGTCTCCGCCGAGCAGGGCGCGGGAGCGGCCGGGCCGGTAGTGGGCCGCGAACCGCAGGTCGGAGCCCTCCAGGAGCGGCGTCGGGAGCAGCCCGCGCTCCAGGCGGGCGTTCTCCTGGGCCCGGAGCCGGGACTCGGCCAGCTTCACCTGGACGGCGTCGGCCCGCTTGCGTTCGACCGCGTACCGGATGGCCCGGCTCAGCAGCCGCCCATCGAGCTCCTCGCGGAAGAGGTGGTCCTGGGCGCCGACCCGTACCGCCTCCGCCGCCAGCTCCGCGTCGGCGGAGGCCGCGAGCGCGAGGACGGCGTGGCGCGGGGCGAGGCGCAGGATGTGCCTCAGCGGGGCCAGCGGGTCGTCTCCGGCGGCGGCCCGGGGGCCGGGCAGGGAGAGGTCGACGAGGACGCAGTGGACGTCGTCGGTGAGGAGCCGCTCGGCCTCGGTGAGGTTGCGGGCGGTACGGATGCGGACCCGGGTGCCGGCGGCGTCGAGGAGTTCGGGTACGGCGAGGGCACCCGCCGGGTCGTCCTCGACGACCAGGAGAGTGAGATCGGTGCGGTCGGTTCCTGTGACTGTGCCTGTCATAGCGGTGGCGTCCATAGCGGTGGCGTCGCCGGGTCCCGCAGCAGCAGAGACGATTCTCTGACGCGGTACGGATACGGGCATCGGTCCGGGTTTCCTTCCCTCCCCCCGAGGGTGCGCAGGGCGCCGGGTGGCGTCCCGCCCGTCCCGGACCCTAGCGGTAGGGCGGTGCGCAGCGGAATGGTGATCAGCGGGAGAGCGGCCGTGGCGGGATTGGCATATGCCGCGGAAGGGGGCGTACTTGCCGCCGTTTGCTGCGCGGGAGCGGCTGAAGGCAATGAGAAAGGTCACGCGGGGGTGGCGGTTCCCGGCCCGGTTCCGGGCGGGCACTCCGTCACGTCGGGTGGACGGGTGGACGGGTGGACGGGTGGACGGGTGGACGGGTGTACAGGGGGTGCGAGGGTACGAGGGTCACCTCGGGCGTACGGCCCCCCCGCCTCACGTCGGGCGTACCACTCCCAGGATCTGCATCGAGCCCGCCCCCGCCAGCGTCACGTCCCGCCCCGGGCGGGGCGCGTGCACCATCGTGCCGTTCCCGACGTACATCCCGATGTGGCTCGCGTCCGCGAAGTAGACGATCAGGTCGCCCGGCCGCATGTCCTTGATGTCCACGCGCGGCAGCAGGCGCCACTGCTCCTGCGAGGTGCGCGGGATCGTGCGGCCCGTCGCGCCCCAGGCGCTCTGGGTCAGCCCCGAGCAGTCGTACGAGCCCGGCCCCTCCGCCCCCCACACGTACGGCTTGCCGATCTGGCCCATCGCGAACGCGATCGCCTTCTTGGCGTCCGGCGTCGCGTCGGCCTTCAGGCCGGTGAGGACGCCGGTGCCGAGCCAGGTCGTCTGGGCCCGCTGCCGCTCCTGCTCCTCAAGGAGCCGCAGCCGCTCCCGCTCCTCGGCGGCGAGCTCGGACTCCAGCTTCTTCGCCTGGGCGATCTTGTCGTTGATCTGCTGCTTCGCCTGGGCCTGCCGGACGCGGTTGGCCTCCAGTTTGGTCCAGTTGATGCCCGCGTCCTTGGCGTAGACGTCCAGCTGGGCCTGGGTGCGGTTCAGCTCGCCGAGGAGGTCGGTGGTGGCCTTCGCCCCGGCCTTGAGCCGGCCCGCCGCGTCGAGGAAGAGGTGCGGGTCGTCGGTGAGGACGAGCTGCGCGCCGTCGGGGAGTCCGCCGTTGCGGTACTGGGCGCGGGCGGACGCGCCGGCCTTGGCCTTGAGCGCCTCGATCCTCTCGCGGCCCTCCACGATCATCCGGGCGACCTGGACGATCTCGGCGGACTGCTCCTTGGCCCTCTCCTCCGCGAGGTTGTACGCGTCGGTGGCGACGGCGGCCTGCCGGTACAGGCCGTCTATCTCCTGGCGCACCTGCTCCAGGCTCTTCTTCGGCGGGGGAGGGGGGAGGGGAGCGGCGGCGGCCTGGAGGGTCAGTGCGGGAGAGGCCAGCACGGTCAAGGCGCAGATCATGGTGATCGCGGCGGTGGCGTGGCGGCGTCGGTTCACTGGCTCCCCCTTGAGTGGCCACATCTGATTTACCGTCAGTAACTTGAGGGCAACGATGGCGATAGTGCCATGCGAAACCGGAAATCAACAGGGGAAGCCGGGGCCTGTCGGACCTCCTCTCCCCCAAGGGGACGGGTGGGGCGGGCGTGGCGTTCCCGGCGTACGGGAAATTCAGCGGGAGTTGGGCAAAGGGCCGCGCCTCCTTGTGCCCTCGGTTCTCCCGTCTCCCGTCTCCCGTCTCCCGCGAGGCGCGAACCCGGCGACGCGCCGACCACCCCCGCCGCCGCCTCACCCCCGAGGCGCCAGCGCCTCCCACCGCACGGTCACCTCGCCCTGGCGCCACCGCCGGGGACCGTCCGTCAGCGGCCAGTCCGCCGCCAGGTCGCGGGCGGAGCGGATCCACCGCTGCCGCGCGCCGAGCGAGGCGTACGGGGCGGCCGCCGCCCAGGCCCGGTCGAAGTCCCGCAGGAACGCGTGCACCGGCTCGCCCGGCACGTTCCGGTGGATCAGCGCCTTCGGCAGCCGCTCCGCCAGGTCCGACGGGCGCTCCAGCGAACCGAGCCGGGTCGCGAAGGTCACCGTGCGCGGCCCGCTCCGGTCGAGCGCCACCCACACGTGCCGGCGGCCGATCTCGTCGCAGGTGCCCTCCACGAGCAGCCCGCCGGGTGCCAGCCGCTCACACAGTCGCCGCCAGACGGCCGCGACCTGCTCCTCGTCGTACTGGCGCAGCACGTTCGCCGCCCGGATCAGGGCGACCCGGCCGGGCACCGGCACCTCGAAGCCGCCGTGGAGGAAGGAGAGGCCCTCGTGCTCGTACGGCTTCGCGGCCTCGACGCGGGCGGGTTCGATCTCGATGCCGTAGAGCCGGGTGCGGGGCTCGGCGGTGCGCAGCCGGGCGAGGAGTTCGACGGCGGTCCAGGGGGCGGCCCCGTACCCGAGGTCGACGGCGACGGGCGGCTCGGGCGAGCGGCGCAGGGCGGGGCCGTGGACGGCGGCGATCCAGCGGTCCATACGGCGCAGCCGGTTGGGGTTGGTGGTCCCGCGGGTCGGGGTGCCGACGGGGCGGGTGGTGCGCGGGGCCATGCCATGAGCGTAGAGGAGCGGGGGGAGCGGGCGGATCGGGCGGGGAGCGGCCGGGGGCTCCGGACCCCGCCCCCGGCCCCGGCCCCGGCCCCGCCCCCGGCCCCCGCCCCCGCCTCCCGCGGGCCCCCGGTAATGAATTGGCAAAGCGCCCCCGCCACCGGAAATGAAAGGTGTCATTCCGGTGTTGTCGCGGCTGGAGGACGGCCCCCGCCCTCCGACCGTCATGCCCGAGACAGCGGAGCCGAGCCGAGCAAAGCCCAGCCAAGCCAAGCCCAGCTAAGGCGAGCAAGCCCAGCCAAGCCGAGCCCAGCCCGACTAGGCCAAGCCAAGCCCAGCCCCGCCCACCATCGCCCCGCCCCCCAGGCCCCCCAGCGGAAGGACCGCCGACGTGAGCCAGTACGTGTCCCGGTTCGCCGGTACCCGGCACCGGCACCCGGCACCATCCCGGCTCCGGCTCCCCGGCCGGAACCGCACCCCCCGCCGCGTGGCCATGCTCAGCGTCCACACCTCCCCGCTGCACCAGCCGGGCACCGGCGACGCGGGCGGTATGAACGTCTACATCGTCGAGCTGGCGAAACGTCTCGCCGCCATCGACATCGAGGTCGAGATCTTCACCCGGGCCACGACCGGCGGTCTCCCCCCGGTCGTCGAGCTCACGCCCGGCGTGCTCGTACGGCATGTGGACGCCGGCCCGTACGAGGGCCTGGCCAAGGAGGAGCTGCCGGCCCAGCTCTGCGCCTTCACGCACGGCGTGATGCAGGCGTGGGCGGGCCACCGCCCGGGCCACTACGACCTCGTCCACTCCCACTACTGGCTCTCCGGCCACGTCGGCTGGCTCGCCGCCGAACGCTGGGGCGTGCCGCTCGTCCACGCCATGCACACCATGGCGAAGGTCAAGAACGCGGCGCTCGCCGACGGCGACACGCCCGAGCCCGCGGCCCGGGTGATCGGCGAGACGCAGATCGTCTCTGCCGCCGACCGGCTGATCGCGAACACGGCCGAGGAGGCCGACGAGCTCGCCCGGTTCTACGAGGCCGATCCCGGCAAGATCGCGGTCGTCCACCCCGGCGTCAACCTCGACAACTTCCGCCCCGCCGACGGCCGCGCCGCCGCCCGCGCCCGGCTCGGGCTGCCGCAGGACGCCTTCATCCCGGTCTTCGCCGGCCGCATCCAGCCGCTGAAGGCCCCGGACATCCTGCTGCGGGCCGCCGCGGTGCTCCTGGAACAGGACCCCTCGCTGCGCACGCGCATGATCGTGCCGGTGGTCGGCGGCCCGAGCGGCAGCGGCCTCGCGAAGCCGGAGGGGCTGCAGAAGCTGGCCGCACGGCTCGGCATCGCGGACATCGTGCGCTTCCACCCGCCGGTGGGCCAGGACCGGCTCGCCGACTGGTTCCGCGCGGCGAGCGTCCTCGTCATGCCCTCGTACAGCGAGTCCTTCGGCCTGGTCGCGATCGAGGCGCAGGCGGCCGGCACGCCGGTCGTCGCGGCGGCGGTCGGCGGTCTGCCCGTCGCCGTACGGGACGACGTGACCGGCTTCCTGGTGCAGGGCCACGAGCCGGCGGACTACGCGCGGGCGCTCGGCCGGTTCGTGGCGGAGCCGTCCCTGTCGGCCCGGATGGGCGCGGCGGCGGCGCTGCACGCCGGCTCCTTCGGCTGGGACACGGCCGCCTCGGGTACGGCGGATGTGTACACGGCCGCCGTGCACGACCACCGGCTGCGCGAGAACCGCCGTCGCGTACGCTCCCACCATGGCTGAGGACGCAAGGGCCGGCGACGTCCGGCGGATCGTCGAGGACACGCTCAAGGACGCCGAACTGGAGTGGGAGTCCCCCGAACCGGGCTCCTACGTGGTCAAACTCCCCGGCACGCGCAAGCTCTTCACGACGCTCTCGCTGCGCGCCGGCCGCCACTCGCTCTCGCTCAACGCCTTCGTCGTCCGGCACCCGGACGAGAACGAGGCGGGCGTCCACCGCTGGCTGCTCGAACGCAACCTCAAGTTGTACGGGGTGAGTTACGCGGTCGACGGCCTCGGCGACGTCTACCTCGTGGGCAAGCTGCCGCTCTCCGCCGTCACGCCGGAGGAGTTGGACCGGCTGCTCGGCTCGGTCCTCGAAGCGGCGGACGGCGACTTCAACACGCTTCTGGAGCTGGGGTTCGCGTCGGCGATCCGGCGCGAGTACGCGTGGCGGGTCTCGCGCGGCGAGTCGACCCGGAACCTCGACGCGTTCAAGAAGCTGACTCGTAAATCCGCGGACTGACCTCTTCCCGACAGGGCCTTCCAGTGCCATGCTCACGCCCGGCGCAGATCTGAACACCGTTCATATACGTGAAAGGTTCAGGGGCATGGCACTCAGCAGAAGGCAGTTCGTCGGCGGCGCGGTGGCAGTGGCGGCGGCCACGGGAGCGACGGGAGTGACACAAGCGACGGCAGCCACGGGAGCGACGGGTTTCTCACCACCCCCCGGCCCCCTCCTCCCCGCCCGACTCTGGCGCGAGTTCGAGACCGCCCCCTACACCCACCCCCAGATCCCCTACGTGGGCCGGGCCGGCGCCCACGCCGGCGCCCGCCGCACACCGCCCCGCCCCCGGGTGGTGGCGAACGCGCTCACCTACGGGGCCACCCCCGACGCCTCGACCGACTCGGCGCCCGCCATCAACCGCGCCCTCACGGAGGCGGGGGAGCGGGGCGGCGGCACGGTCCTGCTGCCGCCGGGCACGTACCGGATCGACGACTACCTCCGGATCGGCCACAGCGGCGTCGTCCTGCGCGGCGCGGGCTCCGGCCGTACGACCCTGATCGCCACCCGGAACCTGACCGACATGATCGGCCCGTACGGCTCCCGCTACGGCGGCGACAAGTCGTCCTGGTCCTGGGCGGGCGGCCTGATCTGGCTCTCCCCGCACGCCCGGCACGCCTCCCTCGTCGCCGCGATACGGGACCGGGCCTGGCCCTTCGAGGGCTGGACCGGCAACCGGCGCGACGAGTGGACCACCCTCACCACCCTCACCGCCGCACGCCCGGCCCGCCGCGGCGACCACACGATCACGGTCGACGACCCCTCGGCCCTCCAGCGCGGACAGCTGGTCGTCCTCCGCCTCGCCGACGACCCCGCCCACACCCTCCTGGAGCACATGGCGGGCGGCGGGCCGGGCCCGGAGGCGTACACCTGGGACGAGAGGACGAAGCTGACCAGCTACGTCCCCTACGAGTGGCCCGTACGGATCACCGCCGTACGGGGCCGGACCGCGACCCTGGAACGGCCGCTGCCCCTCGACGCGCGCCCCGAGTGGGACCCCCGACTGATCTCGGGGGCCGAGGCACTCACCGACTCAGGGGTGGTGGGCCTGACCCTGGAGGCGGTGGAGACACCGCAATCCCCCCACCTCCTCGACCAGGGCTACAACGGCGTCACCTTCCAGTGCGCGTACGACTGCTGGGCGGAGGACGTGGTCGTCCGGCACGTCGACAACGGCTTCGGGCTCGTCGCCGCCTCCGCCTGCACCCTGCGCCGTACCCGGGTGGAGGGGCGCGGCTCCCACCACCCGTACTACTGCCGGGAGGGAGCGCACGACAACCTGGTCGAGGACTTCCACATCGCCGCCCGCACCGTCCCCGCCCCGGCCGGCACCCAGCTCCACGGCATCAACGTCGAGGGCCTGTCCAGCCACAACGTCTGGTCGCGCGGGGTGATGGAGATGGGCACCTTCGACACCCACCGGGGCATGCCCTTCGCGAACGTACGGACCGAGATCACCGTCGAGAACAACGGCCGGCACGGCGGCGACGCCTCCGCGGGCCCGCTCTACGGGGCCCGGTTCGCCCACTGGAACGTGACGGTGACCAACGCCCGGGCCGGCCTCGTCAAGATCGACACCGTCGCCCCGTACAGCGCGACGGTGGGCATCAGCGAGGTGCGCGAGTTCGACCAGACGGACGTCCCGGACTTCGCCGGCGACCTCCACGCGCGCGTGGAGGCGTACGGGAACCCGGGCTCCGTGCACCCGCGGAACCTGTACGAGGCACAGCGGGCGCTCAGTCGGCGGTAGCCGCCGCCCGGCCGGCCCGGTACTGCCCCGGTGTCGTACCGAACTCGCGGCGGAAGGCGTGCGAGAGGGCGTACGGGGTGCTGTAGCCGACGCGGCGGGCGACGGAGGCCAGCGGATCCGGGGTGTCCCGGAGCAGGGCGGCGGCGCGGGTGAGCCGCCACCAGGTCAGGTACGCCATCGGAGGGCGGCCGACGAGTGCGGTGAAGCGGCGGGCCAGGGTGGGCCGCGAGACGCCCGCCTCTGCCGCCAGTCTGTCGATGGTCCAGGGGGCGGCCGGGTCGGTGTGCAGCGCCCGCAGGGCGGTCGCGGTCACCGGGTCGCCGAGGGCGGCCGGCCACGTGCCGGCGGTGCTCACGGCCGCCCAGGAGCGGATCATGTAGACGAGGAGGAGGTCGAGCAGGCTGGGCAGCGCGACCCCGGAGCCCGGAAGCCGCTCGCCGGCCTCGTGGCCGAGCAGGCCGATGGCGGCCCGCAGTTCCGGACTGCTCTCCGCCCGGTGCGGCAGATGCACGAGGGGCGGGAGCTCCGCCAGGAGCGGGTGTACGTGGCTGCGGTCGAGCCGGTACTTGCCGCACAGCATCTCCACCACGGGCCTGCCCTCGTGCGCGGCGGTCAGGAGCGGGCGCTCCACGGTCCCGTCGCTCCACCGCTCGAACGGCACGGCGCGCGCGAGGCCCTCCGTGTCGACGGGCGCGTCGGCGAGCACGTGCCCGGCCCCGTGCGGCAGCAGGACGGCGTCTCCCGCGCCGAGTGCGACCGGCTCGCCGCCGTCGGGCAGCACCCAGCAGCCGCCCTCCAGGACGACGTGGAAACCCGCGCCCTCGTACGGGGCCAGCCGGGTGCACCAGCTGCCGCCGATCCGTACCCGCTGGGAGGAGGGCCGCCCGACCCGTACCGCCGAGATCGCGTCGCTCACCACGTCCATCCGCCCAGCGTAGGTGAGACGGACGCGTATCCGGCAGAGCCCTACGGGCATTGAGAGGCTCACATCCCGCTTCGTAGGGTCGAGGACATGACACAGGAGAACGCGCAGCGCATGGTCCTCGGGGACGTCGAGGTCCTCCGGATCGTCGAGTGGCAGGGGGCCTTCCGGCCCGGTGGGGAGCTCGTCCCGGCGGTCGCGGCGGAGACGTGGTCGGAGAACGAGGACTGGCTCGCGCCGGACCACTGGGAGCCGGAGACCGGCCGGACGGTGCAGGCGCTGCAGACGTGGGTACTGCGCAGCGGGGGCCGGACGGTCCTCGTCGACACCGGTGTGGGTGACGGGCGCGAGCGGCCCGACTCGCCCGAATTCCACCGGCGGCGGGGGGACTTCCTCGGCCTCCTGGAACGGGTCGGCGTCCGCCCCGAGGACGTCGACGTCGTCGTCAACACGCACCTGCACGCCGACCACGTCGGCTGGAACACGCACGAGGCCGACGGGGAGTGGGTGCCGACGTTCCCGAACGCGCAGTACCTCCTTCCGGCCGCCGACGACTTCCACTTCGGCCCGGGGAACGCGTACGGCAACGGGCTTCGGAAGGACGACAGGCTGGTCTACGAGGACAGCGTCGCGCCCGTCCACCGCGCGGGTCGGAGCCTGCTGTGGGACGGGACCCACCGCATCGACGAGCACCTCACGCTGGAGTCCGCGCCCGGCCACACGCCCGGCTCCGCCGTGCTGCGGCTCGCGTCCGGGGGAGAGCGGGCGGTCTTCGTCGGAGACCTCCTGCACAGTCCCGTGCAGTTCCTCGCCCCCTCGTGCAACAGCTGCTTCTGCCTGGACGCGGGGCAGGCGGCGGCGAGTCGGCGCCGGATCCTCGGACGCGCCGCCGACGAGCGGGAGCTGGTCGTGCCGGCGCACTTCGGCGGGGCAGGTGCCGCCGAAGTGCGCAGGGAGGGGGAGGGGTTCGGGCTCGTACGGTGGGCGGCGTACGGGCGTGGGTGAGGGCGCGGGCGGGGGCGCGGGCGCTCAGGAGCCGGCGGAGACCTGACCGACGCTCTCGGCCCCGGACTTGGCCTCGGTCTTGGCCGTAGGGGCGGCGGGCGCGGCGTCCGTATCGTCGGCACGGCCCCCGGCCCCGCCCTCGTCGTCCTCCCCCAGAACACGGCGCAGCCTGGTCAGGTAACCGACGGCGGCGAGGACGCCGATCGCGGCCGTCGCCGCCCACAGGACGCCGGGTCCCGGGCCGCCGACGATCGCACCGGCGCCGATCGGGGCGACGAAGCCGGCGACGGCCCAGGACATGCCCATCACGCCCTGGTAGCGGCCCCGGGCGTGCTCGGGGGCGAGGCGGGCGGTGGCGGCGGCGTTCGTCGGCACGTGGATCATCTCGCCGACGGTCCAGACGACCACGGTCGCGGCGAAGGCCAGGGAGGAGTCGGCGAGGGCGGTGGCGCCGGTGCCGAAGGCGAAGAGGAGCGAGGACAGGCTCAGCAGGACGACCGGCGAGCGCTTGTCGGTCAGCTTGTTGACGAGCAGCTGGAAGCCGACGATCACGATGCCGTTGACGGCGATGACGACGCCGAAGGCGGAGGGGGCGAGACCCTGGCCCGCCATGGTGAGGGGCAGGCCGATCCAGGGGGCGGTGAAGACGAGGCAGACGAGCAGGTTGAGCAGGACGAGCGTACGGAACGGGGCGTCGCGCAGCACGGTGAGCATGCTGACCTTGGCCTCGACGACCGGCTCGCCCGCCGTGTCGACGCGGGCCTCGGGCCGGGACTCGGGGAGCCGGAGGAAGACGATGACGGCGCACAGGACGGTGGCGACGGCGTCGACGACGAAGAGGGTGCGGTACCCGAGGAAGATCGCGGCGCCGCCGCCGATGGAGGCGATGGCGAAGCCGAGGTTGAGCGCCCAGTAGTTGAGGGCGAAGGCCCGGCGCACGTCGTGGGCGGGGACCATGTCGGCGATCGTGGCGTTGATGGAGGGGCGGACGGCCTGCATGGCGACGCCCATGAGGAGGACGACGGCGGCGATGGCCCAGGCGCTGGTGACGACGGCGAGGGCCGCGGCGCCGGCGGCTGCCGCGAGGTGCATGGTGACCATGGTGGGGCGGCGGCCCCAGCGGTCGGTGAGCGCGCCGCCGAGCGGCGAGCCGGCGATGCCGCCGAGGCCGTGCAGGGCGACGACGAGCCCGGCGAACCAGGCGGAGTGCCCGAGCTCCACCGTCAGGTAGAGCGAGAGGAAGGTCAGGACGAAGGCGCCGGTCCTGTTGACCAGGGTCGACAGCCAGAGCCACCAGAAACCTTGCGGTAGGCCGGAGACCGTCGCACGGGCCGATCGTCTGAGCGTGTCGATGGACATGTGTGGCAGCCCCCTGCGATATGTAAGCCCTGCTTCCGGCTCTCGTAACTTACGCATCTCAGGGGTCGGACGCCAGCCAATTGACGACGCGCGTCAATCGTCAGGGGTCCATTAGGCTCGTACGCATGGCCGACGCACCGTACAAGCTGATCCTCCTCCGCCACGGCGAGAGCGAGTGGAACGAGAAGAATCTGTTCACCGGATGGGTGGACGTGAACCTCACCGCGAAGGGCGAGAAGGAGGCGACGCGCGGCGGCGAGCTGCTCAAGGACGCCGGCCTGCTGCCCGACGTGCTGCACACCTCCCTCCAGAGGCGCGCCATCCGCACCGCCCAGCTCGCGCTGGAGTCCGCGGACCGCCACTGGATCCCGGTCCACCGCTCCTGGCGCCTCAACGAGCGCCACTACGGCGCCCTCCAGGGCAAGGACAAGGCGCAGACGCTCGCCGAGTTCGGCGAGGAGCAGTTCATGCTGTGGCGCCGCTCGTACGACACCCCGCCGCCGGCGCTGTCCGACGACAGCGAGTACTCGCAGGCGCACGACGCCCGTTACGCGACGATCCCGCCGGAGCTGCGCCCGCGCACCGAGTGCCTCAAGGACGTCGTCGACCGGATGCTCCCGTACTGGTACGACTCGATCGTCCCGGACCTCCTCACCGGCCGCACGGTCCTGGTCGCCGCCCACGGCAACAGCCTCCGTGCCCTGGTCAAGCACCTCGACGGCATCTCGGACGCCGACATCGCGGGCCTCAACATCCCGACGGGCATCCCCCTCGCCTACGAACTCGACGAGAACTTCAAGCCCCTCAAGCCGGGCGGCACCTACCTCGACCCGGACGCGGCGGCCGCGGCCATCGAGGCCGTGAAGAACCAGGGCAAGAAGAAGTAACCCTGACACGTCATCGGGGCCCCTGTCGGCGGAGGTCGGACTCTCCGCCGGCGGGGGCCCTTTCCGTGTCGTTCGGCCGGACGGGTGAGGGGGAAACCTTCCGGCGCACGGTTCCCGCGTGGCGGGGATGACGGGGGGTTAGAGGTGCGGGTGGAACTGCTCCCCTCACGCGAATCGAGAACCCCCGTGCGTTTCCGGCACTCCGCCGCCGCCGTCTGCGGCGCCCTCGCTCTCACCGCCACCCTCGCCGCCCCCGCCCACGCCGCCACCGGCGACTTCGGTTACCGGTTCACCGGGATGGACGGGTACCCGCGGTCGAGCACGCTCCACGACCCCGCGAGCGGTGAGTGCGTCACGCTCCCCGAGGCCGCCGACCCGGGCGCCTCCGCGCCCGCCTTCGCACCGCACAACGACACCGACGAGTACGCGGTCGTCTTCACCGAGCCCGACTGCACCGGCGACTCCTGGACCCTGCGCCCCCACGGCAACCCGGCCACCGACCGGCTCAAGCTCCGCTCGGTCGTCTTCCTCGGCTAGGGCGCGCCCGGCATCGGCCAGGGCGCCCGGTCCGATAATCACCGGCGCCCTTCGTACGGAGTGGCTACCGTCCAGGCCATGAGCACGCCACCCCCCAGCACCTCGCTGCGCCTGGAACCGGTCACCCCGGCCAACGTCGACGCCGCCCTCGCCCTGCGCGTCCACCCCCACCAGGAGCACAACGTCGCCCCCGTCGCGCGCTCCCTCGCCGAGGCGTACGCCTTCGGGGAAGCCGCCTGGCCGCGGCTGGTCTTCGACGGCGACGAACTCGTCGGCTTTCTGATGGCCTTCCTCGACATCCCCTGGAACGAGGAGAAGGACCCGGACGACCGGCGCAGCGGCCTCTGGCGGCTCAACATCTCCGCCGACGCCCAGGGCAAGGGGTACGGACGGTTCGCCGTCGAAGCCGTACGCGAGGAGCTCCGGCGGCGCGGAACACCCCGGCTGTACGTGACCTGGCACCCGGGCGAGAACGGACCCGGCGCCTTCTACGAGCGGCTCGGCTTCCGTACGACCGGCGAGCTGAGCGGCGGCCAGACCGTCGGCGTACTCGACGTCTGAGACGACACGGAGAAAGGGGGTGGGGCGCGGATTCTTCCGCGCCCCGCCCCCCTCGCTCGTCAGCCCGAGCAGCCCCCGCACTGGCAGGGCCCGCCCGACTGGCAGCCGCAGCTGCAGCCCGAGCCGCAGCCGCAGGCGCCGAGCACCGGCAGGAACACCGCCTCGCGCGGCGCCTCCGCGCCGGCGTCGGTCGTCGTCATCGGGGATTCGGCCATGGGGTCCCTCCCTTTCGAGGCGTGAGTCGCCTCCCCCCATTGCATGCCCACCCGGACCGGCGCATCAACGGCGCATCGATGCCCGCACCCCGGTGCGCCCGCGCGTGCCGGCCGGGGTTACGCGCCCTCCACCGGCGCGTCCGAGGCCTGGAGCTCGTCCGCGTGCTCACCCGTCACCAGGTACACGACCCGCTTCGCCACCGACACCGCGTGGTCGGCGAACCGCTCGTAGTACCGGCCGAGCAGCGTCACGTCCACCGCCGTCTCGATGCCGTGCTTCCAGCGGTCGTCGATCAGGTGCTGGAACAGCGTCCGGTGCAGCAGGTCCATCTCGTCGTCGTCCTGCTCCAGCTGGAGCGCCAGGTCGACGTCCTTCGTGATGATGACCTCCGCCGCCTTCGCCATCAGGCGCTGCGCCAGCTGCCCCATCTCCAGGATGGTCGCGTGCAGGTCCCGCGGCACGGCCGTGTCGGGGAACCGCAGCCGCGCCAGCTTCGCCACGTGCTGCGCCAGGTCGCCCGAGCGCTCCAGGTCGGCGCTCATGCGCAGCGAGGTCACCACTATCCGCAGATCCGTGGCCACCGGCTGCTGCCGCGCGAGCAGCGCTATCGCACGCGCCTCCAGATCGTGCTGGAGGTCGTCGACCTTCTGGTCCGCCGCGATCACGCTCTCCGCGAGCTTCAGATCCGCGTCGAGCATCGCCGTCGTGGCGCGCCCGACGGCCGACCCGACGAGTCGGGCCATCTCGACCAGGCTCTCGCCGATCGAGTCCAGTTCCTCGTGGTACGCGTCCCGCATGTGGCTGTCCCTCTCTACGCAAAACTCCGGGGTCCGGGTGGGGCTCGGAACCCCCACGCTCCCACGTTCGGCCCTCTACGCGTCCGGTTCCACCCGCACACATGAACCATCACTTTCTCCCAGGTGAACTCTGGGCTACACGCGCCACTGTCCCGCTCGGGGCAAATGAACCGGCCACGTCTTCACAGTGAACTCTGAGCGACGACTGTTCGAGGAGCCACTCGGACGGCTGGGAGAGTGTCCGTGACCCCGCATAACCTTGAGGCATGGACGTGAACGCGGCAGTCGCCGCATTGGCCGCGATCGCCGGCGTGTGCACCGGCGTGATCGCCATGCTGGCGTTCCGCTGGAGCGAGCGCGACCAGGCGAGACCCACTCGTACCTCCCTGCACACCGACGCCGTGCTCCCGCCCGGCGTCGACACCGTACTGTCCGTGCTGCGCTCCTCCGCGGTCGTCCTCGACGAGAGCGACTCCGTGGTGAAGGCCAGCTCGGCGGCGTACGCGCTCGGCCTGGTCCGGGGCGGCAAGCTGGCCGTCGAGCCCATGCTCAACATGGCCCGCGACACGCGCCGCGACGGGGAGATACGACAGGTCGAGCTGGACCTGGCCCGGCGCGGCAGCGGCCGCGGCGAGGCCCTCGCCGTCTCCGCCCGGGTCGCCCCGCTGGGCTCGCGGCTCGTGCTGCTCCTGGTCGAGGACCTCACCGAGGCCCGCCGTATCGAAGCGGTACGGCGCGACTTCGTCGCCAACGTGAGCCATGAGCTCAAGACCCCCACGGGCGCGCTCTCCCTGCTCTCCGAGGCGGTCATGGACGCGTCGGACGACCCCGAGGCGGTCACCCGCTTCGCCGGCCGCATGCAGATAGAGGCGACCCGCCTCACCAACCTCGTACAGGAGCTGATCGACCTCTCCCGCGTGCAGAACGACGACCCGCTCGAAGACTCCGAGCCGGTGTCCGTGGACGAACTCGTCGCCGAGGCGATCGACCGCTCCCGGCACACGGCCTCCACCAAGCAGATCACCATGGTCTCGGGGGGAGAGGCCGATCTGCGGGTCTGGGGGAGCCGCGGCCAGCTCGCCGCCGCCCTCGGCAACCTCGTCGAGAACGCGGTCAACTACTCACCGGCCCGTACGCGGGTGGGCATCGCCGCCCGCCGTGTCGCCGCCCCCTCCGGCGACCTGATCGAGATAGCCGTCACCGACCAGGGCATCGGCATTCCCGACAAGGACAAGGAGCGCGTCTTCGAGCGCTTCTACCGCGTCGACCCGGCCCGCTCCCGTGCCACCGGCGGTACGGGTCTCGGCCTGGCCATCGTCAAGCACGTGGCCGCCTCGCACGGCGGGGAGGTCACCGTCTGGAGCACCGAGGGTCAGGGCTCCACCTTCACCCTGCGGCTGCCCGAGGCGGGCGCCGCACGGGACCGCCGGCCCGCCTCGTCCCCCACCCCTGATCTCATGACCGAACCGCTTCCTGCCCCGGAGGTCCTTCCGTGACCCGAGTGCTCGTCGTCGAGGATGAGGAATCCTTCAGCGACGCCCTGTCCTACATGCTTCGCAAGGAAGGCTTCGAGGTCGCCGTGGCGGCGACCGGGCCCGACGGTCTCGACGAGTTCGAGCGCAACGGGGCCGACCTCGTCCTCCTCGACCTGATGCTCCCGGGACTGCCCGGTACCGAGGTGTGCCGGCAGCTGCGCGGCCGCTCGAACGTCCCCGTCATCATGGTGACGGCCAAGGACAGCGAGATCGACAAGGTCGTCGGGCTGGAGATAGGAGCCGACGACTACGTGACGAAGCCCTTCTCCTCGCGGGAGCTGGTCGCCCGCATCCGCGCGGTCCTGCGCCGCCGCGGTGAGCCGGAGGAGGTCACCCCCGCGGCCCTGGAGGCCGGCCCGGTCCGCATGGACGTCGACCGCCACGTGGTGACGGTCGCGGGCGGCAAGGTCGACCTGCCCCTGAAGGAGTTCGACCTCCTGGAGATGCTGTTGCGCAACGCGGGCCGCGTGCTGACCCGCATGCAGCTCATCGACCGGGTCTGGGGCGCGGACTACGTCGGCGACACCAAGACCCTCGACGTCCACGTGAAGCGCCTCCGCGCCAAGATCGAACCGGACCCGGGCGCCCCGCGCTACCTGGTGACGGTCCGAGGCCTGGGCTACAAGTTCGAGCCGTAAACACCCGGTGTGTGTACGCGTGAAGGGGCGCCCCCGACCGGGGGCGCCCCTTCACGCGTGCGTGCTGCTCGCCGTCAGTGGCCGGCCGAGCCCGTGGCCTCGCCGCCGTGCTCGGCGCCGTGCTCCGCCTCGCCCGAGGGCGTCGCGGAGGCGCTGGGCTTGGTGCCCGGCGGGGCCGGGACGATGGACGGGCCGAAGTCCTTGAAGTAGCTCGACGCCGGGACGACGAAGGCGCTCAGGCCGACGTCGCCGGTCCGGCTCAGCTTGAAGACGACCTTCTGGGCGTCGCCCTTACGGGTGGCCTCCGAGCCGTTCTCGATGGTGGCGGTGGCGTTGCCCGCGCCGCCGATCACGACCGAGCCCCCGGCCGGGATGCTGATCGGGCCGGAGCCCTCGGCCGGCTTCAGCGTCACGGTGGCGTTGCTGCCCGGCAGGCTGATGGAGTCGAGGGTCTGCGGCTTGTCACCGTTGTTGAAGACGGTGGCCGAGACGACGGCCGGACCCTTGACCCCGGCCTCGGGCTGGGTGATCACGAGCGCGTTCTGGATCTTGACGTCGTCCACCGTGACGGCGGCGTTGTCGGGCCGGACACCGAGCGTCTGCGCGTCGTTGCCCGCCCCGCAGGCGGACAGCGCGGCGATGGAGAACACGAGGGCGGTGGCGGCGAGGGCGCCGCGTCGAAGGCTGCGGCTCACGGCGGCGGCTTCTCCTAGGACGTGAGGACGTATGGACGGACTGGGACGGGCTGGGGAACCAGGGACCGGCTAAAGGTGCGTCAGCGCGCTCAGGTTACCGAGCCGCACTCTCCGTCCCGCACCCGACCCGCCCCTAACCGGCCGCGGCCCTCTCCGGGGCGACACCTCCGCGGGGCCGACCGGCCCCGACCCGCCCCCGACCCGACCGGCCCCGTCGTCGGTCGGAAGTCGGCCGATGTGGCCGGATCGCGATCCATTGACCTGGTGTTCACATAACTGCCTTGATCAATTCGAGGGCCGCCCCGCATTCCCCGGAGCCGTACCTCCGGAAAATCCCCGACCCGCGCCGGCTGATCAATTACGGAATCACCCCGCGATGCATCCGTACGGGTGAACGATCCTCGAACGGAGTAGGCGAAGAGACACGTTCCGAAACCGACAAATCGGGGCATCACCCCTCCTCGGCGGGGGTCCGGGTAGGTGTAACGTGCGCGTTTCTCTCCGTCCGCGCAGCCGCTCCGACCTGCGAATACCGCCTTCCGGAAGCCTTCCGCAGCACGTTCGTGTTGCTGTTGTCAAGCCCCGAGATATGCCCTGACCTGCGAAAACGCCATTCAGAAGCGGCCGTTTCCGTGTTACCCTGGATAGCCACGGAAGGGGTACCTGTCACATGACGTTCAAGGTTGGCGACACCGTGGTCTATCCCCATCACGGGGCCGCGCTGATCGAGGCCATCGAAACTCGCCAGATCAAAGGCGTGGACAAGACCTACTTGGTGCTCAAGGTCGCGCAGGGCGACCTGACTGTTCGCGTGCCGGCGGACAATGCGGAGTTCGTCGGAGTCCGCGACGTGGTCGGTCAGGACGGGCTGGACCGGGTCTTCGAGGTGCTGCGCGCGCCGTACGCCGAAGAGCCGACGAACTGGTCCCGTCGTTACAAGGCAAATCTTGAGAAGCTCGCCTCCGGCGATGTCATCAAGGTCGCCGAAGTAGTCCGCGACCTGTGGCGGCGCGAGCGCGAGCGGGGTCTCTCCGCAGGTGAGAAGCGCATGCTCGCCAAGGCCCGGCAGATCCTGGTCAGCGAGCTGGCGCTCGCTGAGAACACGAACGAGGACAAGGCCGAGGCTCTCCTCGACGAGGTCCTCGCGTCCTGAGCGTGCTCTGACGACATCCGAGCGCGCTACCAAGTGAAGCGATGCCGCGGTGCCCGTTGGCGTGCTGTGATCCACACAGCGCTGCCGCCGGGCGCCGCGGCATGTTCGCGTACGCATGCGGACGTACGCGCGGCGAGCCCGCACACGGTCACGACGTCACGTGTGCCCACCGCCGAGAAGGAACCCGCACCCCCTGTAACGTCCGAACCCCTTGTGCTCGGGCGGCAACGCCTCGACCGTCGTCACGGAAAGGGCCCGGTCAAGGCGGAACGTCCGGCACGGTTGAGGCCATACCCATGTCGGCCGCGGAAACAAACCTGCCGGAGTGCAACCGATGTCAGACGAAGCGCGTCCTCCTCGTACCGCCGTGGTGATCCCGGCGGCCGGCCGGGGCGTACGCCTCGGTCCCGGCGCCCCCAAGGCGCTGCGCACGCTGAGCGGCACCCCCATGCTCATCCACGCCGTCCGCGCGATGGCCGCCTCCCGCGCGGTCTCGCTCGTCGTCGTGGTCGCCCCTTCCGACGGCGCCGCCGAGGTCAAGAACCTCCTCGACGCCCACGCCCTCCCCGAGCGCACCGACTACCTCGTCGTGCCCGGCGGTGAGACCCGCCAGGAGTCCGTACGCCTCGGGCTCGACGCGCTCCCCGAGGGCATCACCACCGTCCTCGTCCACGACGCGGCCCGCCCGCTCGTCCCCGTCGACACCGTGGACGCCGTGATCGGGGCCGTACGGGACGGAGCCGTCGCCGTCGTCCCCGCGCTCCCCGTCGCCGACACCGTCAAGGAGGTCGAACCGGCCGAGAAGCCGGGCGACCCCGAGCAGGTCGTCGCCACCCCCGTCCGGGCCCGGCTCCGCGCCGTCCAGACCCCGCAGGGCTTCGACCACGACACCCTCGTCAACGCCCACGCCACCATCGCCCTCACCGGCGAAGGCGCCACCGACGACGCCGGCATGGTCGAGAAGCTCGGCGCGCCCGTCGTCGTCGTGCCCGGCCACGAAGAGGCCTTCAAGGTGACCCGCCCCCTCGACCTCGTGCTCGCCGAGGCCGTACTCGCCCGCAGGAGGGCCAACGATGGCTTCTGAGCCCATGGACCGACCCCTGATCCCCCGTACCGGCATCGGCACCGACGTCCACGCCTTCGAGAAGGGCCGCGAGCTCTGGTGCGCGGGTCTCCTCTGGGACGGGGAGGAGTACGGCCTCGCCGGGCACTCCGACGGTGACGTCGCCGCCCACGCCGCCTGCGACGCGCTCTTCTCCGCCGCCGGCATCGGCGACCTCGGCGCCCACTTCGGCACCTCGCGCCCCGAGTACTCCGGCGCCTCAGGCGTCACCCTCCTCGCCGAGGCCGCCCGGATCGTCCGCGCCGAGGGGTACGAGATCGGCAACATCGCCGTCCAGGTCGTCGGCGTCCGCCCCAAGGTCGGCAAGCGGCGCGACGAGGCGCAGAAGGCGCTGAGCGAGGCGGCCGGCGCACCGGTCTCCGTCTCCGGCACCACCACGGACGGCCTCGGGCTCACGGGCCGCGCCGAGGGCCTCGCGGCGCTCGCGACGGCTCTCGTCTACCCCGTGGCGCGGTAGGGGCGGTGAAAAACGTGACCGGAGACGGGCAAGAGGTATCGGGGCACTACCACACGCCCACTACCCTGGAGTGGTGACTATTCGCCTGTACGACACCAGCGCCCGGCAGATCCGTGACTTCACCCCGCTCACGCCGGGCTGCGTCTCGATCTACCTCTGTGGCGCCACCGTCCAGGCGGCCCCGCACATCGGGCACATCCGGTCGGGGCTGAACTTCGACATCATGCGCCGCTGGTTCGCGTACCGCGGCTACGACGTCACGTTCATCCGCAACGTCACCGACATCGACGACAAGATCATCACCAAGGGCGCGGACCAGGGCCGCCCCTGGTGGTCCATCGGCTACGAGAACGAGCGCGCGTTCAACTCCGGTTACGACGCGCTCGGTTGCCTCCCGCCGACGTACGAGCCCCGCGCCACCGGGCACGTCCCCGAGATGGTCGAGATGATGCGCGGGCTCATCGAGCGCGGCCACGCCTACGAGGCGGACGGCAGCGTCTACTTCGACGTGCGCTCCTTCCCGGGCTATCTGGAGCTGTCCAACCAGGACATCGACGACCTGCGCCAGCCCTCCGAGGACGGCATCACGGGCAAGCGCGACCCGCGCGACTTCGCGATGTGGAAGGCGACCAAGCCGGGCGAGCCCGACTGGGAGACCCCGTGGGGCCGCGGCCGCCCCGGCTGGCACCTGGAGTGCTCGGCCATGGCCCACAAGTACCTCGGCTCCGCCTTCGACATCCACGGTGGCGGCCTCGACCTGATCTTCCCCCACCACGAGAACGAGATCGCGCAGGCCAAGGCCTTCGGCGACGACTTCGCCTCGTACTGGGTGCACAACGCCTGGGTCACCATGGCCGGCGAGAAGATGTCGAAGTCGCTCGGCAACAGCGTGCTGGTGTCCGAGATGGTGCGGAACTGGCGGCCCATCGTCCTGCGCTACTACCTGGGCACCCCGCACTACCGCTCGATGATCGAGTACAGCGAGGAGTCCCTGCGCGAGGCCGAGTCGGCGTTCGCCCGTATCGAGGGCTTCGTCCAGCGCGCCACCGAGAAGGCCGGGGCGGCCGTCGCCCCCGCCGCCGAGGTGCCGCCGGCCTTCGCCGAGGCCATGGACGACGACCTGGGCGTGCCGCACGCGCTCGCGATCATCCACACCACCGTCCGCCAGGGCAACAGCGCCCTCGCCGCGGACGACAAGGACGAGGCCATCGCCCGCCTCGCCGAGGTCCGCGCCATGCTCGGCGTCCTCGGCCTGGACCCGCTCGACCCGCACTGGGCCGAGGAGACCGGTGGCGGCGAAGAGCTCCACGGCGTCGTCGACACCCTCGTACGGCTCGTGCTCCAGCAGCGCGAGTCGGCCCGCGAGCGCAAGGACTGGGCGACCGCGGACGCGATCCGCGACCAGCTCACCCAGTCCGGCCTCGCCATCGAGGACAGCCCCGACGGCCCCCGCTGGACGCTGGGCAACCGTTAGAAGACGTGCCGCTCGGGACCCCGGGCGGCACACTTCACTTACAGACCTTGTACGGAGGCCGAGTACGCCGACGTACGCAACACCCAGGATGAGAGTAGTCATGGCCGGGAACAGCCAGCGCAGGAACCGTCGCACGTCCAACAAGAAGGGTGCGACGGTCGGCAGCGGTGGCCAGCGGCGCAAGGGCCTGGAAGGCAAGGGCCCCACGCCCAAGGCCGAGAACCGCAAGGGCCACAAGGCGTTCCGCGTCTCCAACGCGATGACCAGGAACGCGGCCAAGCGCAAGCCCGTCGCCCGCCGCGGCGGCAAGGGCCAGTCGGAGATGGTCGTCGGCCGCAACCCGGTCTTCGAGGCCCTGCGCGACGGCGTGCCCGCCTCGACCCTCTACGTGCAGCAGTTCATCGACAACGACGAGCGCGTGCGCGAGGCCCTGAACCTCGCCACCGGCCGCGGCAACATCAACATCATGGAGGCGCCGCGCCCCGAGCTCGACCGGATGACGAACAACCTGAACCACCAGGGTCTCGTCCTCCAGGTCCCGCCGTACGAGTACGCGCACCCCGAGGACCTCGCGGCCACGGCCTACGACCACCACGAGGAGCCGCTGATCGTGGCCCTCGACGGCATCACCGACCCGCGTAACCTCGGCGCCGTCGTCCGCTCCGTCGCCGCCTTCGGCGGGCACGGCGTCGTCGTCCCCGAGCGCCGTGCGGCCGGAATGACCGCCGGTGCCTGGAAGACCTCGGCCGGCACCGCCGCCCGTACCCCGGTCGCCCGCGCCACCAACCTGACCCGCTGCCTGGAGGCGTACCAGAAGGCCGGTCTCGCGGTCGTCGGCCTGGCCGCCGACGGCGACCACGAGGTCCACGAGCTGGAGGCGCTGTCCGGCCCGGTCGTCATCGTCGTCGGCTCCGAGGGCAAGGGCCTGTCCCGTCTTGTCGGCGAGACCTGCGACTTCCTCGTCCGCATCCCGATGCCGGGCGGCGCCGAGTCGCTCAACGCCGGTGTCGCCGCCGGTGTCGTGCTCTACGAGGCGGCCCGCCGCCGAATGGCGTAACACCCGGGAGTGACACCCCCGCGCACCACCCGGCCCCGGCCGCGGCGTTGATCTTGACGGGTCTCGGACATTTGCGAGCCGTCAAGGCAGTGTCCTAAACCCAGATCACTCGGTTAGATGAGTGTGGACACCAGAACGCCCCGGCCGGGGTTCGACGATCAGCCCGCGTTGAGCATGGTCAAGGTGGATTCCGATCCCGCCCAGGTGATCGTGAACCACGCCAGCTTCCGTGTGCGGCTCGCGCCGGCTCCGCAGCCGAAGTTCGGCGCCGGCGCCCGTACCGCAGCCCTCTCCGGGGCCGCGGCCGGAGCGGGCGGACCGCGCCGTCGTCCCGTCGTGTGGACCGGAAAGTCCTCCCCGGGCGCGACCGGCCTCCTCCAGGCCGTCCGTGAGTCCTCGGTCTCCACCCTGGAGCCGGGCACCACCGGCCACGGAGGCCGCCCGGGGCACGCGGGCCGCTCCGGTCTCGACGGCCTGGACGCGGGCGCCACCCAGGCCATCCCGCGCGTCGACGACACCATGCCCGTCCCCGTCGTGCCCGCCGACTCGGGGCCGCTGCTGCCGCCGATGCGCCGCGCCGAGGGCGCGTACGACGAGCTGTACGAACTCCGGCCCGGAACCGGCGGGCCCGGATCGTACGAGGGCGCGTACGGGAGCTCGTACGAGGACGAGGAGACGGCGCAGGGACGGCCCGCGCAGCGCCACGGGCAGGACAGCGTCCGGCACGCCTACTACCCCGGCCGCCGGATGAACCTCGGCGTGGTCCTCCTCCCGCTCCGCGTCTTCCTCGGCTTCATCTCCATCTACGCGGGCATGGGCAAGCTCTGCGACCCCGTCTACTTCGACGGCGGCGAGCGCGGCTCCATGGTGAAGTGGCTCAACTCCCTCCACCCGTGGGCCCTCGCCGAACCCCTCCGCGACTTCGCCCTCCAGCACCCCGTCGGCGCCGGACTCACCGTCGCCTTCCTCCAGGTCGTCGTCGGCGTCCTCACCGTCCTCGGACTCTGGCAGCGCGTCGCCGCCGTCGTCGGCGCCCTGCTCTCCGCCGCGCTCCTCCTGACGGTCAGCTGGAAGACCGTCCCGGTCTACGACTCCGCCGACATCATCTATCTGGCCGCCTGGTCGCCGCTGATCATCGCCGGCGCCCCGGTCTACTCCCTCGACGGCCGTCTCGCCGGAGAGGCCTGGCGGACCCTCGGTCCCCGCGCCGACCTCTGGGACCTCCGCCGCCGCGTCATGCGCCGCAGCATCCTCGTCGCCTCCGTCGTCGTCGGCCTCACCCTTCTCGTCGGCTCGGTCCTCGGCGGCGCCGTCCGCTCCACCGAGATGGTCACCGTCCCCGGCCCCAACGACGACCCGATCAACCACCTCCCCGGCCAGCCCCTCCCCGCCGAGCCGACGCGCCGAGCCCCCTCGAAGGCCGCCCCGTCCGCCGAGCCCGAGCCCACCGCGACCAGCGAGGCCCCGGCGGAGCGCGAGGAGACGCGGGAGGCGACCCGGCCCACCGAGACGACCCGGGAGTCCACCCGGACCCAGGAGCGGCGCCCGACCGCGACCCAGGGCAGCGGCAGCACCGGCGGCACCAGCAGTCGTACTCCCACGCAGTCCAGGCCGGAACCCCCGCCGACCACCAGCGACACGCCGACCACCACCGGCGGCACGACGGGCGGCGGCTCCACGGGCGGCTCGACCGGCGGCTCGACCGGGACCCCGTCCGAGAGCGGCTCGACGACGGGCGGCGCGAGGAACCCGATCGGCGGCCTGCTGGGCTGAGGCCCCGCGGACGTAGACAGAAGGGAAGGGCGGCACCGCTTCGGCGCGGTGCCGCCCTTCTTGCTCGTCGCGTCCGTGCCTCAGCCCCTCTGGGCGGCGAGCTCCTTCGCGGCCTCGGTGAGGTCCTTGGCGGTGTCGATGGCCCTCCAGTAGGCGCCCTGGGGGAGCGGGAAGCCCGCCAGGCGCCGCTCCCGCGCGAGCCGGGGGAACGTGGTGCGCTCGTGGTCACCCAGGTCCGGGAGGAGCTCCGTGAAGGCGGCGGAGAAGACGTACACGCCGGCGTTGATGAGGAACGGCGACGGCGGCGACTCGATGAAGTCGGTGATGTGCCCGAAGGTGTCGGTCTCGACGGCGCCCCACGGGATCCGGGGGCGGGCCAGGGCGAGCGTGGCGAGGGCGTCGCGCTCCGCGTGGAAGGCGGCCATCTCGCGCAGCGAGAAACGGGTCCAGATGTCGCCGTTGGTGGCGTACCAGGGCCGGTCCGGCGCGGGCAGGTGCGCGGCGGCGTACTTGAGGCCGCCGCCGCGGCCCAGGGGCTCGGTCTCGACGACCGTGGTCACCTTGAGGGGCAGGTCGGCGCTCTCCAGCCACTCCTGGAGCACCTCGGCGAGATGGCCGCAGGAGACGACCGCGTCGGTCACGCCCTCGGCGGCGAGCCAGGAAAGCTGATGGCCGATGATCGGGGTCCCGGTGCCCGGGATCTCGACCATCGGCTTGGGGCGGTCGTCGGTGTACGGGCGGAGCCGTGAGCCCTGGCCGCCCGCCAGGACCACGGCCTGCGTCGGAGAGGTGTTGTGCATACGGGGAACGATAGGCGCCCCGTACGGCCGACTGCCGGACGTGTGACGGTGGCCTCAGCCCGCGCGCATCACGCCGGTGGCGTACGAGGTGTCGCAGACCGGTCGGGAGAACGACTGGGCGCGGGACGGGCCGTACTGCTCGACGGCGGCGCGGCCGAGGGAACGGGCGATGGACATGCAGTGCTTGGCGAGGGAGGGCCGGTTCTCCACCTCGCGCTGGAGGTGGGTGAGGGCGATGCCGGGGTCCTTCTGCTGGAGCTCCGCGAGGAGCTGGTCGCGCAGGATGTCGTGCGGGGCACGGGACTTGGCACGGACGGAGACCTCGGAGGAGGACGCCGTGAGCTGGGTCCCGGCGTCTCGGCCGGCCCACGGAACGGCGGACACCGCGAGCGTTCCCGAGAGCACCAGGACGATGGGCAGGACGAGGGCGAGAGAGCGGCCGATTCGGCGGGCAGTGTGCGTCACGCAGGCGAGCGTAGCGGGCGGTAGTGATTTGGCGACATTTAGTCACTCTCGCGGGGGATGGTTCGAAGCGGCTTTTCGAATCCCGTGTTGACGCGGGGGGTGAGAGCCGCCCGGGAATGCCGGGATCTGGCGGGGTCTATCGGGGTCTACCGGGATCTGCCGGGATTTCGCGGGGTTAAACCATCACCTAGTCCAACGGCCCCGCGTCTGCAAGAGACACGGGGCCGAGGAGGGTTGCCGAGAGGTCGTCGTAGCCGACCGGGGGCGGGGGCGGGTCAGTCGCTGAGGCGCGCGCCCGTGGAGGTCGAGAAGACGTGGAGCTCGGCGGCGCGCGGCACGACGTGCAGCGTGGTGCCCTTGGCGGGGACGTCACGGCCGCCGACGCGGACGACCAGGTCCTTGTCCTCGCCGCCGACGCGGGTGGAGCCGTACACGAAGCCGTCGGAGCCGAGCTCCTCGACGACGTTGACGGTGACGGCGAGGCCGTCCTTGCTCGTCGCACCCGAGACGTCGAAGTGCTCGGGGCGGACGCCGACGGTGACGGTGGTGTCGCCGTTGGCGGACGCGGCGGCGATGGCGTCACGGGTGACCGGGACGACGCTGTTGCCGAACTTCACGCCGCCGTCGACGATCGGGACCTCGATCAGGTTCATGGCGGGGGAGCCGATGAAGCCGGCGACGAAGAGGTTGGCGGGCCGGTCGTACATGTTGCGCGGCGAGTCGACCTGCTGGAGCAGACCGTCCTTGAGGACCGCGACGCGGTCGCCCATGGTGAGGGCCTCGGTCTGGTCGTGGGTGACGTAGACCGTGGTGATGCCCAGGCGGCGCTGGAGGCCGGCGATCTGCGTACGGGTCGAGACGCGCAGCTTGGCGTCGAGGTTCGACAGCGGCTCGTCCATGAGGAAGACCTGCGGCTCACGCACGATGGCACGACCCATGGCGACACGCTGACGCTGACCGCCGGAGAGCGCCTTCGGCTTGCGGTCGAGGTACTCGGTGAGGTCGAGGATCTTCGCGGCCTCTTCGACCTTGGCGCGGATCTCGGCCTTGTTGACGCCGGCGATCTTGAGCGCGAAGCCCATGTTGTCGGCGACGCTCATGTGCGGGTACAGCGCGTAGTTCTGGAACACCATGGCGATGTCCCGGTCCTTGGGCGGCAGGTGCGTGACGTCGCGGTCACCGATGCGGATGGAGCCGGCGTTGACGTCCTCGAGACCCGCGAGCATGCGCAGGGAGGTCGACTTGCCACAGCCGGAGGGCCCGACGAGGACGAGGAACTCGCCGTCGGCGATCTCGATGTCGAGCTGGTCGACGGAGGGCTTGGTGGCACCGGGGTACACCCGGGTCGCCTTGTCGAAAGTGACGGAAGCCATGGTGATGTGTCCCTTCACCGGCAGGAACGTGCCGGACGATCCGAGTAAAGGAAGGATTGAGGTCTAGTCCACCAAGGTGAACTCCAGGCGACGCTACCTGGCGATCCGGCATCTGTCAGTACTCCGAAGCCAGTGATATTCCCGACCGCCCCCGGGACGACGTTGGTTACACTGCACTCGCTGCCTCCTTAGCTCAGCTGGCCAGAGCACCGCTCTTGTAAAGCGGGGGTCGTCGGTTCGAACCCGACAGGGGGCTCTGAGGGAAAGTGCCTGCTCAGAGTGGGTACACATGCGACTGCCCCCCAAGAT